>CAZPYF010000288.1:0-2595 GCA_964590015.1 uncultured Burkholderiaceae bacterium | reverse complement strand
GCCTTGCTGGCTTTCGCCTTGAAGCGGTCAATGAACTTTTGTAGATGGGCGACTTTTTCCTGTTGCTTGGCGTGTGCAGCCTGTTGCAGCAACATCTGTTCGGCCCGCATGTCTTCGAATTTGCTGTAGTTTCCGCCGTAGCGTAATAGCTTGGCCTGATCGATATGCAGCGTCACATTGGTCACGGTATCCAGGAATTCCCTGTCATGGCTGATCACCACAATCGTGCCCGCATAATTCTTCAACCAAGCTTCCAGCCATACCAACGCGTCCAGATCCAAGTGGTTGGTCGGCTCGTCAAGTAAGAGCAGATCTGACGGACACATCAATGCGCGCGCCAACTGCAGACGCATGCGCCATCCGCCGGAAAAGCTGTTCACCGGATTGTCGAGCTCTGCCACACTGAAGCCCAGCCCCAAAATCAGCGCTTGCGCCCGCGCGGCCGCATCATGGGCGCCGGCGTCGTGCAATGCCATATACGCATGGGCCATGCGCATGCCATCGTCGGTCGCTTCGGATTCGGCAACTTCGGATTGTGCCGCCAGCAAAAGGGTATCGCCCTCGACCACGAAATCCGTCGCGCTTTGCGCTGTTTCGGGCATATCCTGCGCTACTTGCGACATGCGCCAGTGTGCTGGAATGGAGACTTCGCCGCCATCCTCGTGCAAGGTGCCATTGAGCACTGCGAACAGCGATGACTTGCCCGCGCCGTTACGGCCGACCAATCCCACTTTCTCACCGGGGTTGAGTGTGACAGAGGTCTTGTCGAGCAATATTTTGCTGCCGCGACGCAAGGTCACGTTCTTAAGGATAATCACTTGGGATAGAGGCTCATTTCGGGCGAACAAAACCTAACCGCGATACGGTGGGTCTGCACAGAGGGCGCAACGGCGAGCCGATGATTCGGCGTGCCTGGAGGCAAGTGGCGGAGAGTGCGAAAAAAGGGCTTGAATTGTAGCATTCAGCCCGATGGGGTGATGCGGAACTGGTGGGCGGTACTGGGTTCGAACCAGTGACCCCTGCCGTGTGAAGGCAGTGCTCTACCACTGAGCTAACCGCCCATCTTCGAAGCATTGCGCTGTGCCGTTATACGAAACCAAGGTGGTTTCAAACCAGCAGCTTCAGATGAGAAGACGAAGATTATACATTAACGGGAAGCCGCAGCAAGGCGGCGGTTTCTCGGTTATCTGCGCGCCAGCATGCAGACCAGCCCGCTACGCAACCGGAGCCTCGTCCACCGCCGCCGACGTTTCATACCGGCGCCATACGGCATCACCCTTCGCCGCCTTATCGAGCAGTTCCAGATACCGCTCATGCTCGGCCAATTCCTCAGCCGAAGCCCGCACCACACGCAACACACTGGTGTCTACCTTGGCATGCCGCGCGGCGCCGCCCATCGCGTCTGATGTGCCGTCGTCTTCAAAGTCGATGAGCAATGCATCCTGACCGCGGGTCATGGCCAGCCAGACATCCGCAAGCAGCTCGGAGTCGAGCAGCGCGCCGTGCAAAGTACGGTGCGCATTCGATATACCGTAACGGTCGCACAAGGCATCGAGCGAGTTACGCTTGCCCGGATGCAGTTCGCGTGCGTAAAGCAGCGAATCGGTGATCTTCTCGCAGAGGCTTTCGACGCGCGGCAAACCAATGCGTTCAAGTTCCGCATTCAGGAAGCGTGTGTCGAACGCCGCGTTATGGATGATCAGTTCACCACCGCGTATGAAATCCACGAACTGCTGGGCCACTTCTTCAAAACGCGGGTGGTTCGACAAGAAGTCGGTGGTGAGCCCATGCACGGCCAGCGCTTCCGGGTCGCTGTCGCGGTCGGGGTTCAAGTACAGGTGTAGATGACTGCCCGTCAGGCTGCGGTTCACCATCTCCACGCACGCCAGTTCAACGACACGATGCCCGTGTGCCGGGTCAAGACCGGTGGTTTCAGTGTCGAGAATGATCTGCCGCATGCTGCCGTGTTCCTTTCTGTTTACCAATTACTGAATACGATCGTGGGGCGCACGCGGCGCGGTTACCACACTGGGGCCGCCCAAGCTTTCCTCTGACGTTGCCGTAAGCGCGTCCGCCTCGGCTGCAGTCACGATTTTCTTGCGCTTGCCCGCGATGAGGGTATAGGCCACCGGCACAACAAACAAGGTCAGCACCGTGCCTAAAGAAAGACCGCCCACCAGCACCGCACCGATCTGACGTCGCGACTCAGCACCTGCGCCCGTTGCGTATGCTAAGGGTAATACGCCCAATACCATTGCGCCGGTGGTCATCAGAATAGGCCGCAAGCGCATCACACTGGCCTCGACCACGGCTTCCATCATGGCGCGGCCCTCGTCGCGCAGCTGATTCGTGAATTCCACAATCAGGATGCCATGCTTGGTAATGAGCCCCACCAACGTGATGAGACCGATCTGGCTGTAGATGGAGAGTGTACCGCCAGTCAGCCAGAGTGCCAGTAGTGCACCAGTCATGGAAAGCGGCACCGAGAACATGATGATCAGCGGGCTGCGCCAGCTTTCGAACTGCGCCGCCAGCACCAGGTAGATGAAGGCGAGCGCCATCATGAACACCAGGTAAATATTGCCGGATGCATCA
>CAZPYF010000287.1:0-2607 GCA_964590015.1 uncultured Burkholderiaceae bacterium | reverse complement strand
GTCGAGCGCCCACCCATGATGCGTCGTGTGCACCCGCGCGTCCTGCACGCTGTAGCGCCGTTCATCAAAATAACGGCATATCGTCACGAACAGGTCGTCGCGATCAGGCGTGTAAACCAAGACCTGCAAGGCTTCGTTCTGCCCGAGCACGCGTACTTTCACCACTGCATCGGTGGTGTTCACGCAGTGATGCAGATGCCGCGTGTGCCAGGCGATTTCGCCGGCCTCGTGGCGCAGGAAATAGGCCACATCCAGCTGCGACCAGAATGCTTCCCGGCTGGCATCAGTAAGGCCTAGGCGCCGGATCTCGTCGATAGCGTCCTGTTTGCGTTTGGCCAAAACCGTACCTGTATCGGGCTGGCTGCTGCCCAGGGCGGCAAGGCTCAGGCGATAGAGATCTTCAAGCAGCTTGCCCTTCCACGAATTCCACACACGGGGGCTCGTGCCGCGAATATCGGCAACCGTAAGCAGGTACAAGGCAGTCAGGCGCCGCTCGTCGCCCACCTGTGTGGCGAATTCGGTGATCACGGCAGGGTCACTGAGGTCGCGTTTCTGAGCCACCATCGACATCAGCAGGTGATGGCGCACCAGAAACTCGCACAGTTCCGCGTCGTTGCCGGTGATGCCGTGATCTTTGCAGAAGCGGCGTACTTCCTGCGCCCCCAGCTCGGAATGATCGCCGCCCCGACCCTTGGCAATGTCATGGAAAAGGGCCGCCACATAAATCAGCCAATGATCTTCGAAGTCGGCGATCAGCTGACTCGCGAGCGGGTATTCCTGAGCATGCTCGGGCATTGTGAAGCGTCGCAGGTTGCGAATCACCATCAGCGTGTGCTGGTCGACGGTATACGCATGGAAGAGATCATGCTGCATCTGACCCACGATGCGTCGGAAGACCGGTAAATAGCGCGGCAGGATGTTGAGCATCGTCATGCGTCTGAGCGCGTGAACCACGCCGCGCGGTTGCTGCAGTATCTGTATGAACTGGTGTCGGTTCACCGGGTTGCGGCGGAACTGGGCGTCGATGTGGCGCCGCGCGTGCCAAAGGGCGCGCAACGTGTGGGCCGTCATACCAGTAAGCTCGCTGCGTTCCTGCATGACTAGAAAGGCGCGCAGAATCAATGCCGGATTCCGGTCGAATCCGTCGTCGCGACAAATCGAGAGGCGGCCTCGCACCATGCGAAAATCGTCGTCGATGCGCTGGTACTGATCGAGCGGAAGCGGAAACAGCCGTTCTTCGATGGTCTGAATAAGAATGACGTTCAGCTGGCAAACCACCCGTGCCGCCCAGTAGTAGCGCTGCATCAGCAGCTCGCTGGGCCGCCGTGTTTTGGTCGCTTCGAAGCCGTATATCTCGGCAAGCGTGGGTTGCAGGTCGAACAGCAGACGGTCTTCGCGACGCCCTGCCAGCAAATGCAGTTCGATGCGCAGCCGCTTGAATGCCTGCTCCGCCCGCCGCAGCGCGCGCAGCTCTGCGGCGGTGAGCCCTTCGTTGCGTGCGATCTGCGCCCATGTCATGCCCATTCCCGCAGCCTGCGCCATCCACAGAACAACCTGCAGATCGCGCAGCGCGCCGGGCGATTCCTTGCAGTTGGGTTCCAACGCGTAAGCGGTGTCGTGAAAGCGTGCGTGGCGCTGTTGCATCTCGGCGCGCTTCGCCTGGAAGAAGCTGCGCGGGTCGCGCTGCTCGGCCATTGCCGCGTGCAGTTCGGGCATCAGCTTGCGGTCGCCGGCCAACCAGCGCGCCTCGAGCAACGAGGTTTCCACGGTGACGTCGCCTGCGGCTTCGTTGCGGCAGTCTTCGATGGTGCGTACGCTGTGGCCGGGCTCAATGCCCAGGTCCCACATTGCGGCCACGAACGCTTCGAGCCGAACGGCGGATTCCGCGTTCGGCGGTTCACGCAGAAGGATCAGGACGTCGACATCGGAATAGGGGTAGAGTTCACCGCGCCCATACCCGCCTACCGCCACCAGTGCGGCGCCCGGCGGCAGTGGGCACACACCCACCAGATCTTTTAGCGCGTGATCGGCCACGCGGCGCAATTGTTGCAGCAGGGCGTCGGGTCGACGGTTCTCGCGAAACAGCTGAATAGCGTCGCGCCGCCCGTCGAGCAGGCGCTGACGCAAAGGGGCGACCCCCGCTATGCCGGCCCGCAGCCGGTTACCGGCGGGTGTGGGAGCATGGTCGAGGGTAGGCATGCGGCGCTCAGGCGGCCTGGTGCCCCATCACGAATTCAGGTGGCACGGGCATGCCGGGCGATACGGTCAGCACCTCGTAGCCCGTGTCAGTGACCAACACGGCATGTTCCCATTGCGCAGACAGACTGCGGTCGCGCGTGACCACTGTCCAACCGTCGGCCAGAGTGCGGATATCGCGCCGGCCGGCGTTGATCATGGGTTCGATGGTGAAGATCATGCCCGGTTCGAGCTTCACACCCGTGCCCGGCTTGCCGTAGTGCAGCACCTGCGGATCTTGATGGAACTTACGCCCCACGCCATGGCCGCAGTACTCGCGCACCACCGAGAATCCGGCGCCTTCTGCGTGCTTCTGAATGGCGTGGCCGATATCGCCCAGCGTGGCGCCGGGGCGCACCTGCTCGATGCCCA
>CAZPYF010000286.1:0-2647 GCA_964590015.1 uncultured Burkholderiaceae bacterium | reverse complement strand
GGCGTGGGATTCTTCTCACGCGGGAATGAGAGCCGTTATCCGTTCACCGTCATCGTCGATGGCGAGGTGAGGGCGTTTGAAGCCAGCGGCTGGATGTCGGTAAGCGACGCGGAGTGCTACACCAGTGCTGCACTCGCCGGCTGCGGACTGATACAGGTGCCGCGCTTTCGCCTCGAAGAGCACCTTAAAACCGGGCGCCTTGTGCAGGTCTTGGCTAACTGGCCATGCCCCGAGCTGCCGGTCAGTGCGCTATACCCGTCACATCGCCAGTTGTCGCCACGGGTACGCGTGTTCATCGACTGGGCCCGCGACATCTATCAGGAAAAATTTGGTGCGGTAACGCACGCCGATTAAGCGTGCCGGCTATGGAAACTGATTTATGACAGCTCTGCGTACACGGACCACCGTGAGCGGTATCGAAGCCGCCCCAGTACTGGAAGCGCTATTGGCTCACCTTGCCGAACAGGAAATGGTCGCCACGATACATGAAGACGGGTGGCGACTTGACTATGAGTCGGCCCAAATCGTGTTTTCGGCGCACGCCGACACGTTGCGTGTCGACATCAACGCCCCCACACCCGAGTCTCTGTTTGATGCGCGGATGATGGTTCAGTACCACATTGCGAACACTGCGGGTTGTGAGATGGGCGCCATCGAATGGGCGGGCGACAAGCCGACCTTCGAGCGGCCGCCTGCATTTCGGATCCTCACCGTCACGAATGTGGCGGACCTGACGGCGCACATGCGGCGCGTGCGTTTCAAGGGCACTAATCTGAGTCGCTACGATCGCGCCGAAGATCTGCACTGCAAACTGCTTCTGCCCCAGCCGGGAACGATTGAGCCGGAATGGCCGGTACTGGGCCCCGACGGCATGCCGCAGTATCCCGAAGGCGAGAAGCGACTCGACATGCGTACGTACACCATACGCCGCATCGACGTAATTGCGGGGTGGATGGAAGTTGACTTCGTGCTACACGACGATGCGGGCCCGGGTACGGCTTGGGCCACGCTCGCTCAGCCCGGGCACCAAGTGGGCATTTTGGGGCCGGGCGGGCGTACCGCACGACCATCCTCATGGATGCTACTGGCCGGGGATGAGACGGCCCTGCCGGCAATCGCGCGTATCGCCGAGAAGTTGCCTTCGGATACTCGCGGCGAAATCATCATCGAGGTGGGTGGCGCTGCCGACGAGCTGCCGCTTACCGCGCCTTCCGGCATGAATCTGCGATGGCTGCACCAGGGAGCGCAGCCGGCGGGTACGACCACTCAGCTGCAAGAGGCGATCTTCGCCTGCGCCATTCCGTCGGATACGGATCGTTTCGCCTGGGTGGCCGCGGAATTCTCAACCGCACAGGCTGTGCGACCCTGGCTGCGCGATACGGTCGGCATGAGCGGCAAAGAGCAATTGGTGGTGGCGTACTGGCGCTTAGGTATGGACGAAAGCCGAATGAAGAGCGGTGGTGCTCGTGAGGCCAAAAGGAACCAGGGCGACGCGGCTAAGCAGTGACGGCGCGCCCCGTTGGCGATTGACGTTAGTCCGGATCCCAGCCTTTTTCTTTCCTGATGAAATATTTCCAGGCCCTGCGGCCAACCATGTCGCCCGCTGCCGAGTGATCACTGAACTAGGAAGGCTGAGCTACATAGCCAGTGCCACACGCTGCGACGGCGCATAGGAAAGCGACGCCGAAGCCCCCGGCTCTTGCTGAGACAGCTTGAACACGCTCACGACTTTGGCTAGATCGGAACACTGCTCGCGCATTGAGTCGGCGGCCGACGAAGCCTCCACCGCCAAGGCGGCATTTTGCTGAGTCACCTGGTCGATCTGCGTAATCGCCTGGTTCACCTGCTCAATACCCTGGAGCTGCTCTCCGCTTGCCGAGAAGATCTCGTGGATGATGTCGTTCACGCGTTTAACGCTCTCGACCACTTCGCCCATCGTGTTCCCCGCTTGATTCACCAGCGTCTCACCTGCCTGGATTCGTTCAGACGAGTTCTCGATCAGCGCTTTGATCTCCTGGGAAGCATCTGCCGACCGTTGAGCAAGGTTGCGTACTTCGGAAGCCACTACCGCAAAACCGCGGCCATGTTGGCCGGCTCGCGCAGCTTCCACGGAAGCGTTCAATGCCAGGATGTTGGTCTGGAAAGTGATGCCATCCATCACGCTGATGATGTCTGCAATCTTCTTTGATGATTCAGCAATGGAGCCCATGGTTTGAACGACTTCCGAGACGATGTTGCCGCCTTTGCCGGCCACCGCCGAAGCAGAATCTGCCAGTCGGTTCGCCTGCTCGGCGTTTTCGGCATTCTGGCGAACCGTGGCCGTCAGCTGTTCCATCGACGCCGACGTTTCTTCGAGCGAGGCGGCTTGCTGTTCGGTACGCGCGGAAAGCTCAATATTTCCCGAGGCGATCTGGCTCGTGCCGGAAATAATCGATCCGGATGCCGTACGGACTTCGCTGACGATGCCCCTGAGGCTGTCACGCATTGCCCGCATCGAGTACATCAGGCTGCTAGTGTCATTCGGCCCGACCTTCACGTCGACTTGCAGGTCGCCTGAAGCGATCGCGTCAGCAACCTCGGCGGCATAGGCCGGTTCGCCGCCCAATGAGCGCATGACGCTGCGGGTAATGAAATACGCCAGCAGCAT
>CAZPYF010000285.1:0-2654 GCA_964590015.1 uncultured Burkholderiaceae bacterium | reverse complement strand
ATATCGTGCGCGTGCAGCGCATCCTGCAAGCGTTGCGCGATTTGCTGCAGCACCTGATCGCCCAGGGTGTGCCCCAGCGTGTCGTTAATCAGTTTGAAATTGTCGAGGTCAAGAAACGCCACCCAAAACGGTTTGCCACCCTGCTGAGTGCGGCCGATCGTTTCCTGCAGACGCTTGCGTAGCAGATGGCGGTTTGGCAAATGGGTCAGGGCGTCGTGCCAGGCTTGGAATTCCAATGCTTCCTGGTCGCGCCGCGATTGCGTGATGTCGTACTTCGCGGCAACGAAGTGGGTAACCTTGCCTACCTCATCGCGCACTGGTGCGATATGCACCCGTGTCCAATACAACTGGCCGTCTTTGCGGTAGTTGCGCAACGAGGTTTCGCCTTCACGCTGTTCGCGCAGCAGCGTCTGAAGCTCTTCGAGGCCTGCCTGATGCTTATCGGCGCCGTGCATGATGCGCAAGCCTTGGCCGAGCACATCTTTCGCACTGTAGCCCGTCATGCGTTCGAACGCGGGGTTGACGTACTCGACCGGGTAGCCGGGCTCAGTGGCGTTCGCGATCACGATGGCATTGGCGCTTGCCTCGATGGCGCGATGCCTGAGGTGAAGCGCGGCTTCCATTTCACGGCGCAACGTACGGTCGCGCCGCGCGAGTCGTTGGCTCAAGCGCCTCGAGCGCTGCGAGATATGCAAGGTCGTTGCGGATAGTGCCGATAGCAGTATGCCCAGGGCGGCAATGATCCATGGCGTCCAATGTTGAGAGCCGGCGTGAGGCCCCGCCACGACGTCGAGCGACCACACGGTGCCACCCAGGTTGACGTTCTGAAGCACGCGGCGCTCGGAAGCCGCAGCAACAGCCTCGCGCTGATTGTCGTAGAGCAAGCGGCGCGACACATTGAGTTGCACGGCGTCGGCGTAATGCTCGAAATGCAGACGCACGTGGGCCGTGGGCTCCAGCCCCTGATCAAACAAAGGCGCCATGAGCCTGTGGGGTCGCAAGGCCAGAAACGCAGCGCCCATAAAGCTACGCTGACGTTCATCAAGCGAGTCGGGGGGAACACCGCCCTGATAGAGCGGCAGGTAGACCATGATGACATTGTCGTCTTCGGGCCGCAGGGCGGACCGCACGGGCGCCGTGGCTGCCGCCCCACCGGTATCTCTCGCACGAATTACGGCTTCCACGCGCAAGGGGTCGGCGGCGACACGAAATGCCGGAGGTTGGCCGGCGAGCGACTCGGGGTACACGTAACGTACTGCATACACCTGCTGCGCAAGGGCCGGCTGGGCGCTCACCATGATGTCGCCCACCACCTCGATACCAGGCAACCGTTCGTCGAGCTCGAGCACCCGGGCCATTATTTCGAGCGCCTCTTGCGAGCTTTGCGCGTGCGCGGCGAACTCGGCTTGATACGTTCGAAGTACATCGATGTGCCGATAGGTATGCAACGCCAGATCGGTGCGCATCCGGTTGACCTGAGCTTCGAGTTCGCTATGCTCCTCCTGCTCGATAAAGCGCCAGGCCTGCTGCGCGACGACCGCTGTGACCAATACGCCTACCAGGAAGAACGCCAGCGGCAGCCACAAGCCAGCCCGGTACCACGCGGTGGGAGGCGGTTCGGAGGGCAGTATAGGTGGGGTCATGGCATGCGCTGAGTCACGTCAATCCGGAAAGAAGGCGAATTTGATGACGAATAGGGCCGCCACCACATAACTGGCGGCATGCACGGAACGGGCCCGGCCTGTTGCAACTTTGAGCACCACATAACTGATGAAGCCGAAAGCCAGCCCATTGGCAATGGAATAGGTGAACGGCATCATGAGCGCGGTGAGGGCGGCCGGCGTGGCTTCGGTTACGTCGTCCCAGTCGATGTCGGTGATCTCGCGCAGCATCAAGCCTGCTACGTATAGCAACGCGGGTGCCGTGGCGTAGCCCGGTACCGAGCCGGCCAGCGGCGAGAAGAACAATGCCAGCAGGAAAAGCATTGCCACAGTGAGCGCCGTAAGGCCGGTACGGCCGCCCGCCTGCACGCCGGCCGCACTTTCGGCATAGGCGGTGGTACTGCTGGTGCCCAACATTGAACCTGCCACGATCGCCGTGCTGTCGGAAAACAGTGCGCGGCTCAGCCGCCCGGGATTGTTTTCCGAAATGAGATGGGCGCGCTTGGCGACGCCGATCATGGTGCCCGTGGCATCGAACACTTCCACCAGCACCAGAACCAAAATGACATGCACGAAGCCGGTGTGCAGAGCGCCGGCGATATCGAGTTGCATGAAGGTGGGCGCGAGGCTGGGCGGGGCGGCCACGATGCCGCTGAAGGTGTTGTGCCCCAGAGCCATCGACAGCACGGTGACCACCAGAATGCCGATGAGAATGGCCCCTTTGATACGCAGCGCATCCAGCGCGGCAATGATGAAAAAGCCCAGAATGGCGTACAGGGCCGCCGGCTCGGAGAGGTCGCCCAACGCGATCTTGGTCGCGGGGTTGGCCACCACGATGCCCGACGAGGTCAGGGCAATAATGGCCAGGAAAAGACCGATGCCCGCTGCAATGGCCGCGCGCAACGACTGCGGAATGCCGGCGATCAACCAACTGCGTATGCCGGTGATCGTGATAATGAGGAAGATCACCCCCGAGATGAACACGGCCCCCAA
>CAZPYF010000284.1:0-2666 GCA_964590015.1 uncultured Burkholderiaceae bacterium | reverse complement strand
CCGGCCCATTGTGTCCAATTTAGACGCGGGGGTCAAAAAGATGGCTGAACCGATCATCATGGCGCAGGGCGCGCAAGGGCCGGTGGTGTTGCTGCCGGGTTTTGCCAACCGGCATGGCTGCATCACGGGGGCCACCGGCACGGGCAAGACGGTCACCCTGCAAGTGTTGGCCGAGGCGTTCAGCCGTATTGGTACGCCCGTATTTGTGTCGGATGTGAAGGGCGACCTCTCGGGGCTCTCGCAAGCCGGCGTTCCCACCCCGAAGTTGCAAGAACGCTTGCAGCGGCTGGGTATCCCTGAACCGGCTTGGGGCGCGAGCCCGGTGGAGTTCTGGGATATTTTCGGGGAACAGGGCCACCCCTTGCGGGCGACCATCTCCGACATGGGGCCCTTGCTGTTGTCGCGCATGCTCGAGCTGAACGACACCCAGGAAGGCGTGCTGAATATTGTGTTTCGGGTGGCCGATGAGGAAGGGCTGTTGTTGCTCGACCTCAAGGATCTGCGCGCCGCGTTGCAGGCAGTGAGCGATCGGGCGGCTGAGTTGCGCAGCCGCTACGGGAATATTGCGGCGGCATCAGTCGGTGCCATTCAGCGCGCGCTGTTGCGTCTGGAATCGCAGGGCGCTGATCATTTCTTCGGCGAGCCCATGTTGCAGATCTTCGACCTAATGCGCACCGATGCGTCAGGGCGCGGCATTGTGAATATTCTGGCCGCCGACCGGCTGATGCAGTCGCCGCGGCTATACGCCATCTTCCTGTTGTGGTTGCTGGCTGAGCTGTACGAGAACCTGCCCGAAGTGGGCGACCTCGACAAGCCGAAGTTCGTGTTCTTCTTCGATGAAGCGCATCTGCTGTTCGACGACGCGCCCAAGGCCCTGATCGATAAAGTCGAGCAGGTGGTGCGGCTGATTCGTTCGAAGGGTGTGGGGGTGTTCTTTGTGACGCAGAACCCGCTCGATATTCCTGACACGGTGCTGGGGCAGCTTGGCAACCGAGTGCAGCATGCCCTTCGCGCTTACACGCCGCGCGACCAACGCGCCGTGCGCACGGCAGCTGAGACCATGCGTCCGAACCCCGGGCTGGATATCCCGGCCGCCATTACGGAGTTGGGTGTGGGCGAAGCCTTGATTTCGATGCTGGATGCCGGCGGACGCCCGACGCCGACGCACCGTGCCTGGGTGGCCGCACCGGGCAGCCGTATTGGCCCGGCTACGGCGGCGGAGCGGGCCCAGTCGGTGGCCGCTTCGCTTATGGGCGGGAAGTATCAGCAAACGGTGGATCGCGAATCGGCGTACGAGATCTTGCAAAAGCGTGCTGAAGCGCAGGCGGCTCAAGGCGGTGCCGGTGACGGTGATGGCTCGGCGGGCTCAGCGGGTTCATCGGGTTCAGCTCCCGCAGCGGCCAAAGACAGCGGGTTGCTGGGAGCCGTGAATGACTTTCTGTTTGGTTCAACGGGGCCGCGCGGTGGGCGAAGAGATGGCGTGGTGCAGTCGGTGGCGAAGAGCATGGCGCGTAGGGCGGCCAATCAACTCGTGCGTGGCGTGTTAGGGTCGTTGACGCGTCGGCGTTAAGTCGTTCAACTGTTGGCAGGTAGGTTTAGAACGGTCGGCAAGCTTTGCTAATCGTAAGTCGGTTCAGTATTGGCAGATAGGTTAGTACTGGTAGGTCGGTTCAGTATTGGTAGATCAGTTCAGTATTGGTAGACCGGTTCAAATCGGAAAGGAAGATACACGTGGTGAAAGTCGTCGTCGTAGGCCCCGACTCTAAAAATACGCAGCGCTGGCTGCGCGTGATGCAGGCCGCGTTGCCGGAGTTCGAAGTGCATAGCTGGCGGCCCGGTGTACCGGCCGTGGGTGCACGCTACGCCATTGTTTGGTCACCGCCCGACGAGCTGTTCCAGGTTGAGCCCGACTTGAAAGCCGTCTTCAATCTGGGGGCGGGGGTCGACCGTATTCTCGAATTACCTAGCCTACCTGCTGATTTGCCCGTGCTGCGTCTGGAAGACGCCGGCATGGCGCCGCAGATGGCGGAATACGTGATTCACCACTTGTCGTGGCTCACACGGGGCATGGACACTTACGCGGGGCAGCAGGGCGCCGCACAATGGGCACCGCTGCCGGCCATTCGCTATACCGACTGGCCCGTAGGCGTGATGGGCATGGGCAAACTGGGCGCGCATGTCGCCCGCGCCGTGGCTGCTTTGGGGTATCCGGTGGCCGGCTGGGCACGCAGCCCGCGCAACGTTGAGTCGGTGGACGTCTTTGCCGGCGAAGCGCAAATGAATGATTTCCTGAGCCGAACGCGCGTGCTGGTGAACTTGCTGCCGCTTACGCCGCAAACCACGGGCATCATCAACGCCGATCTGCTAGAACGGTTGCAGCCGAACGCCGTGATCATCAATATCGCTCGCGGTGGCCATGTGGTCGATGCCGACCTGCTGGCGGCGTTGGATTCCGGCAAAGTGCACGCGGCCGTGCTCGACGTATTTAACCAGGAACCCTTGCCGGCCAAGCACCCGTACTGGTCGCATCCGCGCGTGCGGGTCACCCCCCATGTGGCGGCAGCCACGCTGGAAGAGGACGCGGCCGCCCAGATTCGCGATCGTTTGCTGCGCATGGAGCGCGGTGAACCCGTCACCGGCGTGGTACAGCGCGACGCGGGGTATTA
>CAZPYF010000283.1:0-2686 GCA_964590015.1 uncultured Burkholderiaceae bacterium | reverse complement strand
ATGACTTACCCCAGGATTTCTTCCACCGTCTTGCCACGCTTGGCGGCAATCTCGGAGGGAGTGGAGCACGCGCGCAGGCCATTCAGCGTTGCGCGGACCAGGTTGTAGGGGTTGCTCGAGCCCAGGCTCTTGGCAACGACGTTACGTACGCCCATCACTTCAAAGATTGCGCGCATCGGGCCGCCGGCAATTACGCCGGTACCTTCAGCTGCCGGCGAGATCAGCACCGTGGAGGCGCCATGCTTGCCCACAACGGTGTGGTGCAGCGTGCCGTTCTTCAGTGCAACCTTAACCAGGCCGCGACGAGCCTGTTCCATGGCCTTTTGAACAGCCACCGGAACTTCGCGTGCCTTGCCCTTGCCCATGCCGATGCGGCCATCGCCGTCACCAACCACGGACAGCGCTGCAAAGCTCATGGTGCGACCACCCTTGACCACTTTGCTGACGCGGTTCACCGCGATCATCTTTTCGCGCAGGCCGTCGTCTTCCTTGTCGGCGGCGTGCTTGCCTTGTGCTTTAGCCATTTGACGATTCCTTGCTTAGAATTTCAGACCGGCTTCACGCGCGGCCTCAGCCAGCGCCTTGACACGGCCGTGATAACGGAAGCCCGATCGGTCGAATGCGACCTGCTCGATGCCGGCTGCCTTGGCCTTCTCGGCCACGCGCTTGCCGATCAAACCTGCTGCAGCAACGTTGCTGCCGACGGTTTTCTGGCTTGCCAGCTCTTTGCGTACTTCGGGTTCCAGCGTGGAAGCAGTGACCAGCACGCGATCGCCTTCCGGCGAAATGATGTTTGCGTAAATGTGCGTGTTCGACCGGTGAACCGAAAGGCGATGTACATGCAGTTCGGTGATTTTCCGGCGAGTGGCAACCGCACGACGCAAACGGGAAATTTTCTTGTCCATAATTCGTCCTTGCCTGTGCGCTTACTTCTTCTTGGTTTCTTTAAGAACGACACGCTCGTCGGCGTAGCGCACGCCTTTACCCTTGTAGGGCTCGGGCTTGCGGTAAGCGCGGATCTTCGCGGCGGCTTCGCCCACCACTTGCTTGTCGGAGCCCTTCAGAACGATTTCCGTCTGGCTGGGGCATTCGGCTTTCACGCCGGCAGGCAATTGGTGCACGATATCGTGCGAGAAACCGAGTTGCAGCTTCACCGCGTCGCCTTGGACCTGGGCACGAAAGCCCACGCCCACGAGGTTGAGGCGGCGTTCAAAGCCGGTGCTCACGCCGGTGACCATGTTGCTCACGAGGGCACGCAAGGTGCCGGACATGGCTTTGGCCTGACGGGAATCGTTGGCAACGGTGAAGGTAAGCTGGTTGTCTTCCTGGCGAACGTGCACGTCGCTGGTCAGGTCTTGAGTGAGGGAGCCCAGGGGGCCCTTCACAACAATCTGGCCTGCGCTGATCGTGGCTTCGACGCCTTTGGGCAGCTCAACGGGGTACTTTGCTATGCGTGACATCTGGTGATTCTCCTTACGCCACGTAGCACAGGACTTCGCCGCCGACGCCAGTGGCGCGTGCCTTGCGATCAGTCATGACGCCACGGGGGGTGGACACAATGGCCACGCCCAGACCGTTCATGACTTGCGGAATGGTCTTGGCACCCTTGTACACACGCAGGCCGGGACGCGAGACGCGGTCGATGCGCTCGATTACCGGACGACCGGCGTAGTACTTCAGGGTGATTTCCAGCTCAGGCTTGGCCTGTTCGCCGTTGACCTTGAAGTCTTCGATATAGCCTTCATCCTTCAGCACAGCGGCAATGGCCGCTTTCAGCTTCGAGGAGGGCATGGTGACCGACGTCTTGTTGACTTGCTGCGCGTTACGCACGCGAGTCAACATGTCGGCGATGGGATCGCTCATGCTCATGTGTGGTTCTCCTACCAGCTGGCCTTGGTCATGCCCGGGATTTCGCCGCGCATTGCCATTTCACGCACTTTGTGACGAGTGAGCCCGAACTTGCTGAAAACACCGCGCGGACGGCCGGTGACCATGCAACGGTTGCGCTGGCGTGTGGGATTGGAATTCCGAGGTAGCTGCTGCAGTGCCAGGCGGGCCTGGTAGCGCTCTTCGTCGGACTTCGACTGATCGTCGATGATCGCCTTCAAGGCTTCACGCTTGGGAGCGTATTTTTCAGCCAGCTTGGCGCGCTTGATATCGCGATTGATGAGGGAAAGTTTTGCCACGTCATCGCCCCTTAGTTGCGGAACGGGAAGCTGAAGGCGGACAGCAGTGCCTTGGCTTCGTCGTCGGTCTTGGCGCTGGTGGTAATGCTGATGTTCATACCACGCACAGCGTCGATCTTGTCGTATTCGATTTCGGGGAAAATGATCTGCTCTTTCACCCCGATGTTGTAGTTGCCACGGCCATCAAATGCACGGCCCGACACACCACGGAAGTCGCGAACGCGCGGCAGCGCGACAGCAACCAGGCGGTCGAGGAATTCGTACATGCGGCGGCCACGCAGGGTCACCATGCAACCGATCGGGTAGTCTTCGCGGATCTTGAAACCGGCGATGGCCTTGCGGGTCTTGGTGACGACCGGCTTCTGGCCGGCGATCTTGGTGAGGTCGCCCACGGCGTTCTCGATGACCTTGCGATCAGCCACCGCCTCCGACACACCCATGTTCAGGGTGATCTTGGTAATGCGGGGCACTTCCATCACGCTCTTGTAGCCAAACTTGGC
>CAZPYF010000282.1:0-2715 GCA_964590015.1 uncultured Burkholderiaceae bacterium | reverse complement strand
CCAGGCTTCACGGTGATCGTGAAGGCTTCCCGCCAAGTACTCCCATTTGTTTCGGTACGCTCATCAGCCGCTCGTGCAACGAATCGCACGCGCACTGGCAAGTCAGCAAGATAGTCAGCCGCCCAAAGGATCGTGCCTGCGACGTCTGCCTGTTGCGTGCTCGTGTGGGTACTCTGGTTCATGGTGCGATTCTCCAGTGATCGTGTCCGCGCCCCCGGCCTGCTCCAACAGGTGCGGGGGTCCTTTTCTGAGACATCCGCTACTGTATAGCGATAGACACTTTGCGTCAAGCGCTATACGCTTATTGCATGAACGAAACACAACTGCGAAAGCGGCTCGCCACTCTTGGTGAACAACGAGTGCACCACAGCGAAGCACTCGCCGCACTCGAGCCTGAACTACGCGCCGCGATCCTAGATGCGCTCGCCGCAGGAATCGGCCCCACCGAGCTCACCCGCCTGACAGGGCTTTCCCGCGCCCGCATCTATCAGATCCGCGATGGGAAACGCTGACGGTGACCAGCGAAGTCAAACCAGGGTGGGGAACCCAATCGCGCACGCGAAAGTTGCTCTTGTATGCAGCATTGCTGATGGCATTGCTTGTGGTCATCTCTGCGTGGATTGCAATAGCTACTCTAAGTGGAGAAGAGTTGTGGACCAGCCTCACTGCCATTGGAACGCTTGGGGCTGTGCTGCTGTCAGCGCTCTGCTCCGCGAGTGCGCTGATTAACGAGCACCTGAGCGGTGCTGCACGCGAACGAGAGCGACACAAGCAAGAGATTTTGGGGCAGGCGGAGCAAATCTGGTGGTGGATCGAAGAATGCCCCGAACATCCGTCCCTATTTGCCAAAGACCGTTGGTCTGGGGCTAACCCGAGCCACGAGGAGTGCTGGGGCGTTTGCCTGGTTCTCGAGAACAGATCCGATTTTCCGATTTCAGAAGTACGGATCTTGAGCTCGGACTACCTGCTGCCTTTTATTGAAAGCACATTTTTTACGAGCCTAGGTCCGGCATCAAAGCGGGTCTACCACTTGGTCTCGGAGGGTGCGAGCCTTCTGTATACGCCACGGCTGCCCGGTACGCGAGTGGTATTCCAGGACCGACACAATCAGATGTGGGAACGGGCAGAAAGTGGTGCACCCACAAGCAGGAGCGAAACAGCCTTTGAACTCATGAAGTTTGCGGAGGAGATTGAACGGGAACAGCGCTTGGCGATCCAGGAATCCCACGAGTTCGACTGGGTAGACAGGCTGGAGACGGATCTTCGAACTGCAGTGAAAACCTCGGCGCTCGAGAGTCAAATCAGCCACTTTGACGAGCAGATGTTCAAGGTTCTGCAACAGCTTGAAAGGCCCCACTGGCGAAGGAGAGTCGCCGAGCACTGGTGGAAATGGCGCTCAGGCCAAGTCGACCATGCGCTGCCTTGACCCAAAGTGTCTTGAGCGGATTGCGGTTCAGTAAGTTGCGGCAGCAGGAGCAGTAGCCGCTTTCACGTGCGGGGTGGAATTGTGGCTAGTGAGTAGGTTCAGTCCACTCGGACCGCGGCGCCGCCGCCGCCCTACTCGCGTTGGTGTGCTTTGGGCGCGGCGTTGCGGCACCTAACCAGTCCGTTCGACGAGTAGATTTAGCCCATCGTCGGGGTGGTAGGTCCATTGCGCTGCGAATCCCTCCCACGTTGCTTCGCGAGTGCCATCGAGAGACCGTGTCTGCCCGATTTTTGACTCGATCGACTGTGGTGCACCGAGTTCGTCAAGGACGCAAAACACGTCGTCGATGTCAGCGCCAATGATCAGGCCGGCCGCATCGAAATCGACGGCGTTTCCGTCGTCAAGGATCGCGTACGTGCCAGCTTCGACACCGCATACTTCGACAGCATCGACGATCTGGCTCTTTCGCGATTCGCTCGCCATTGTGATCGGAATGATGATTGCGGCCGCAACAACCGCGACGCCAACGAGCGCAGCGGCGCCAATGAAAAGCGCTCGCTTCTGGCTCGGCTTGCCTGGCGCTATTTGCGGATCGTTCGTGCCCAGAGGTTGCGAATCAACCGGAAGGTCTGTGTTTGGTGGCAAGTTCTCGGTCATGAGGCAAGCATAGCTAGAGGTTAGAACCCTTGCAGGTGCCGCCAATCTTGCAGAAATTTAGACATATGACGCACATGGCATACAGGGTCCCGTACCGCGTCGATGCGCCCTAAACGGCGACTGTCCGAGGATCCAGGTAGCCTCCACGGTGCAGCAGCCAGGACGGAGGACACATGCCAAACCCCGCACCCATCCGCATCGACACCGACACATGGGCGATCATGCGCGAACCAAAAGACCACCCCGTCGCGCTCGTGCAACGCTTCACCGACACCACAGGCGAAGCACGCTTCCTCGCGCTCAAATGGCATCCAGAGCCCGCCAAACGCCGCATGACCGGCATCTACGTAACCCTGCAAGACGCGGACCGTTCCGTGCTCTGGGACCTCGCACCAGTACGCGCAGCAATGGCAAAGAACGCAGGCCCACCGAACGGGCTCAAAGTACCGCGACCAGCAATGCCAACATAATGCCAGCGTCACGTCGGGCTTGCCGCGCTCGAGCATGACTGAGTATTTGGTCTTCTGAGCACCAGCGTTATTGCGGGTGAGCACCGGCGCGCCGTGATCGCAGTATTTGGTTTCAGCACCGGCCTGGCAGGCTCCTTCTGCCGCGTGTCCTATCCGCGCGGC
>CAZPYF010000281.1:0-2718 GCA_964590015.1 uncultured Burkholderiaceae bacterium | reverse complement strand
AATTCGCACGGCTGAACCTGAGCTATGTCGTCACCAGCAAGCGCAAGCTGCTGCAGCTCGTACGTGACAACCATGTATCCGGGTGGGACGACCCGCGTCTGCCCACCCTGGCCGGGCTGCGGCGCAGGGGCTACACGCCGGCCTCCATTCGCCTGTTCTGTGAGCGCCTGGGCGTCACCAAAGCCGACTCGCGCATCGACTACAGCGTGCTCGAGCAGGCGCTGCGCGACGACCTCGACCCAACGGCAGCGCGTGCGGTGGCGGTGCTCGACCCGCTCAAATTGGTCATCACCAACTGGCCGGAAGCCCAGAGCGAACCCTGCCATGCGCCCGTGAACCCTCATGATCCTGAAGCGGGCATGCGGAACTTTTCATTCGGGCGCGAGCTTTGGATCGAACGCGAAGACTTCCGGGAAGACCCGCCCAAGAAGTACTTCCGCCTGTATCCGGGCAACAAGGTTCGCCTTAAGTACGGCTACATTGTGGAATGCACGGGCTGCGTCAAGAACGCAGACGGCGAGATAATTGAAGTGCACGCCGAATATCTACCTGATACAAAGAGCGGCACGCCGGGCGCCGATTCGGTCAAGGTGAAGGGCAACATCACCTGGTTGAACGCCGCCGAAGCGGTGGGCGCAGAAATCCGTCTGTACGACCGCCTCTTTCTCGATCCGCACCCCGATGCCGGCGACAAAGATTTCGTTGCCGCATTGAACCCCGATTCGTGCAACACGGTACAGGCTTGGCTTGAGCCGGGCGTCCGGGCAGAACCCGGCGCCACCTGGCAGTTCGAGCGGCTCGGCTATTTCACCGCTGATCGCGAAGAATCGAGCCCCGAGCGGCCGGTTCTGAACCGCGCCGTCACTCTCAAGGACTCATGGGCCCAGAAAAAGTGAGCAAAAAGACGCCTTCCCGCAAGACCACCCAGGCGCTTGACTTCAAAAGCGCCACTCTTTATGCCATTCGGGTCGTGCTGCACAGCCCCGACACCGACGCGCTCATCGAAGCCTTAGCGCAACGCATGAACGACGCCGGCGCCTTCTTTGAAAATGAGCCGGTGGTGGTTGACGCCGGCCAGCTCGACGAGGTCATCGACTGGCCCGCCCTCCTCTCTGCGCTGCGGTCGCACCACTTGCATCCAGTCGGTGTGGTGGCCGAGGGGGCTCAGCAGGAAGCGGCCCTGGCGGCCGGCCTGCCGTCGGTCGACGTAGGCGGCGCACCAGTCAGGCCCGACACAAAGCCCGTGGCGGAAGGCGATGTGCCGGCCGCTGCGGTGATTCCCGACAAGGCGCACGTCGATCCCACCCGACCCCCGGCCGCGGCCTCACAGACACCACAGTCGTCAGCCGAGGCGGCGGTGCCCGAACAAGGCGCTACGGACGCGCCACCTTCCGGCAGCGCCCAAGCGGCGCCGACGGTCGCACCGGCCGCCATGATCGTCAATCGCCCTCTGCGTTCCGGCCAGCGGGTTTACGCCCGTGATACCGATCTGATCGTGATTGGCGTCGTGAGCCGCGGTGCCGAAGTCATCGCTGATGGTAATGTCCATGTGTACGGGCCGCTGCGGGGCAAAGCCATGGCTGGGGCGCGGGGCGACGCCCGCGCACGCATCTTTACCACCGAACTCGACCCCGAGCTGGTGGCCATCGCCGGCGTCTACCGAGTCATTGAGACCAAGCTCGACGCAGCGGTACACAACAAGCCCGCCATCGTGAGTCTCGACGGCGAGAGCTTGCAATTTGAATCATTGGGCAAGTAGCGGAATACTCCGTTTTTTGCTTTACGATTACGTGATTTATCTGAACAGAGGAATTGAATCGTCATGGCGCGAATCGTTGTGGTGACATCCGGCAAGGGCGGCGTTGGCAAAACGACCACCAGTGCGAGCTTTTCTGCAGGGCTGGCCATGCGGGGCCACAAGACCGTAGTCATCGACTTCGATGTCGGGTTGCGCAACCTCGATCTCATCATGGGGTGCGAGCGCCGAGTCGTCTACGACTTCGTCAACGTGATTCAGGGCGAGGCATCGCTGAACCAGGCGATGATCCGCGACAAGCAGCTCGAGAACCTGTTCATTCTGCCGGCTTCCCAAACGCGCGACAAAGATGCGTTAACGAAGGAAGGCGTCGAAAAAGTACTGAACGACCTGGCCGACATGGGGTTCGAGTACATCGTTTGCGACTCGCCCGCAGGTATCGAGACGGGCGCCCTTATGGCCTCGTACTTTGCCGACGACGCGCTCGTGGTCACCAACCCCGAAGTATCGTCTGTGCGCGACTCCGACCGAATCCTGGGCATCCTTTCAGCCAAGTCACGCCGTGCGGAACGGGGTGAAGACCCCATCAAGGAATACCTGCTGCTCACCCGCTACAACGCAAAGCGTGTTGCCGAGGGCGAAATGCTGTCGCTGCAAGACATTGAAGACATCCTCCGGATCAAGCTTATCGGCGTGATCCCCGAATCGGAATCCGTACTGCAGGCATCGAACCAGGGCATCCCGGCGATCCACTTGCGCGATACCGATGTCGCCGCAGCGTATCAAGACGTCATCTCACGCTATCTGGGCGAAGAGCTGCCGCTGCGTTTTACCGAATACGAAAAACCCGGACTATTCAAGCGCCTGTTCGGGGGGAAATAAGACATGTCCTTTCTTTCATTCCTGCTCGGCCAGAAGAAAACCTCGGCAAGCGTGGCGAAAGACCGCCTGCAACTCATCCT
>CAZPYF010000280.1:0-2734 GCA_964590015.1 uncultured Burkholderiaceae bacterium | reverse complement strand
GCATGCCCCCGGTCGCCGCTGCAGTTATAATGGGAAAGTTTGAATATCGACAATACAACCGGGGTTTATCTTGCTGCCGTCACTACTTCCAGAGGGCTGTGATTCCACACCTTCAGCAATTCTTGCCTTGGCGGACGGTACCATCTTCAAAGGTGTCTCCATTGGCGCAGAAGGTTATTGCGTCGCCGAGATCGTCTTCAATACCGCCATGACGGGCTATCAGGAAATCCTGACCGACCCGAGCTACAACGGCCAGATCGTCACTCTCACGTATCCCCATATCGGCAATACCGGTGTCAACGACGAAGACGTCGAGTCCGACCGCGTTCATGCGGCGGGTCTGGTCATCCGCGATTGCTCGTTGCGGGTTTCGAACTTCCGCGCCACCAAGTCGCTGCCCGAGTACCTCAAGGAAGAGGGCGTCGTGGCCATTTCTGGTGTCGACACGCGCAAGCTCACTCGCATCATTCGCGACAAGGGTGCCCAAGGTGCGTGCATTCTGGCCGGCGACGACGCCGAGCGGGCATTGCAGCTGGCGCGCGAGTTTACCGGCATGGCGGGTAAAGACTTGGCGCGCGTGGTGTCAGTAACCGACAAGCGTGAGTGGGTACAAGGCTCGTGGCAGCTTGGCCAGGGCTACACGATGCCCACCGAAGCCAAGTATCACGTGGTCGCGTACGACTACGGCATCAAATCGAATATCTTGCGCTTGCTGGCCGACCGAGGCTGCCGCATCACGCTGGTGCCGGCACAGACGTCAGTCGATGAAGTTCTGGCATTGCAACCCGACGGGGTGTTTCTTTCGAACGGCCCCGGCGACCCCGAACCTTGCGATTACGCCATCGATACGGCACGGGCCGCGCTCGAGCGAAAGATTCCTCTATTCGGCATCTGCCTGGGCCAACAGATCCTGGGGCTGGGCCTGGCGGGGCGAACCGTCAAGATGAAAACCGGCCATCATGGTGCAAACCATCCGGTACAAGAGGTCGAGACGGGGCGTGTGTTCATCACCAGCCAGAACCACGGCTTCAACGTTGATCCCGAGTCGCTGCCCGACAACGTCAAGATCACGCATGTTTCGCTGTTCGACGGCACGCTGCAAGGCTTCGAGCTGACCGACCGGCCGGCCTTCTGCTTCCAGGGTCACCCCGAAGCCAGCCCCGGCCCGCACGACATCGTCGTGCTCTTCGACAAATTCATCAGCCTCATGGCCGGACAGAAATAATCCCGTATATGCCAAAGCGTACTGACATACAAAGCATTCTCATCATTGGTGCCGGCCCGATCGTTATCGGGCAAGCTTGCGAGTTCGACTATTCCGGCGCGCAAGCGTGCAAAGCGCTGAAAGCCGACGGCTACCGCACCATTCTGGTGAACAGCAACCCCGCCACGATCATGACTGACCCGGCCACGGCCGACGTCACCTACATCGAGCCCATTACCTGGGAAGTGCTGGAACGCATCATCGAAATCGAGCGTCCCGATGCCGTGCTGCCCACCATGGGCGGCCAAACGGCGCTGAACTGCGCGCTCGATCTCGCCCGCCACGGCGTGTTCGAGAAATATGGCGTGGAAATGATCGGCGCGAATGCCGAGGCCATTGAAAAGGCGGAAGACCGCCTGAAGTTCAAGAATGCCATGGACGCCATCGGCCTCGAGTCGGCGAAGTCCGGCGTCGCGCACTCGATGGACGAAGCCTGGAAGGTGCAAGGCATGATCGCCGAGTACACCGGTGGTTCGGGCTTCCCGGTCGTGATCCGGCCCAGTTTCACCCTGGGTGGCACGGGCGGTGGCATTGCGTACAACAGCGAAGAATTCGAAACCATTTGCCGTCGCGGCCTCGAAGCGTCGCCCACCAAAGAGCTGCTCATCGAAGAGTCGCTACTGGGCTGGAAGGAATTCGAGATGGAGGTCGTGCGCGACCGCGTCGACAACTGCATTATCGTGTGTTCCATCGAGAACCTTGATCCCATGGGCGTGCACACCGGTGACTCCATTACTGTCGCCCCCGCACAAACGCTCACCGACAAGGAATATCAGGTGCTGCGCGACGCCTCGATCGCCTGCTTGCGTGAGATCGGCGTCGAAACCGGTGGCTCGAACGTGCAATTCGCCATGAACCCCGAGAACGGGCGTTTGATCATCATCGAAATGAACCCGCGCGTATCGCGCTCGTCAGCCCTGGCCTCCAAGGCCACAGGGTTTCCCATCGCCAAAGTCGCTGCGCGGCTGGCCGTGGGCTACACACTCGACGAACTGCGCAACGAAATTACCGACGGTGCAACGCCGGCGTCGTTCGAGCCCGCCATTGATTACGTGGTTACCAAGGTGCCGCGTTTTGCATTCGAGAAGTTCCCGCAGGCTGACTCGCGCCTTACCACGCAGATGAAGTCGGTAGGCGAAGTCATGGCTATCGGCCGCACCTTCCAGGAGTCCTTCCAAAAGGCCCTGCGTGGCCTTGAAGTGGGCGTCGACGGCCTAAACCAGATGACCACCGATCGCGAGAAACTGCAGATCGAACTGGGCGAGCCGGGCCCCGAACGTATCTGGTACGTGGGCGATGCCTTCGCTCAGGGCTTCACGCTCGAGGAAGTGCACAATCTCACGAAGATCGACCCGTGGTTCCTGGCCCAGATCAAGCAGATCGTCGATATCGAACTCGCGCTCGAACAAAAGACCTTATATGATCTCGATTTCGAAACGGTATGGGAACTTAAACGCCGCGGCTTTTCCG
>CAZPYF010000279.1:0-2738 GCA_964590015.1 uncultured Burkholderiaceae bacterium | reverse complement strand
CGCCCACGTCGGGCTTGAGCTGGTCGTCTTCCTTGATGACGGTAACGGGAACATCGCCCAACTTGCCGCCGTTCTGTTCGACCGCGAGCATGAACGCATCGTACTGATCTTGGCCCAGCGCGCCGCCTGGCCCGGAGAGCGTGCCGATGAAGCCGATCTTGAGGGCGTCTTGCGCCATGGAGGGGCTCAGCAGGCCGCACGCGAGTACGGCCGCGGCGGAGGCATGCAGCAGGGTGGCGCGCAGATTGGACGAAGTGCGGTGGTTCATGGGGCTAGCGTTCCTGTATTCGGCAAAGGCTTTCGGTCGAACGCGTGACAGTACCTGAAAGGCGTAACGAATGCCATTGGTGAATACCTCAAACACTGGCCTGCTGCCGTAGCGCAATCAGTAGGCCGCCGCGTAGATGGCGTAAGCGTCGTCTTCCTGAACTTCGCGCGGGTTGTTGCCCAACAGCCGGGTTTGCTTCATGGCTTCCTGCGCCATATGGCGTAGGTCGGTTTGTTGCACGCCGACGTCGCGCAACCGACGCTCGATGCCCGTGGCCTCGATCATCGCTTCCAGGTGACTGATAAGCGCTTGGGTCTTGGCCTCGTCGCTTCCCGTGCAACCGTCAACGATCATGTCGGCCAGCTCGGCGTAAAGCGAAGCGGCATCCGGCGCATTGAAGCGCATGACCTGCGGCAGCACGAGCGAGTTCGACAGCCCGTGCGGCACATGAAAGATGCCGCCGATGGGATACGCCAGCGCATGCACGGCCGCGACGGGCGCATTGGCGAAGGCTTGCCCCGCCAGCATGGCGCCCAGCAGCATGGCCTCACGCGCCGCGAGGTTCTGGCCGTTTCGGCAGGCCGGCAACAGATTGGCCGACAGGAGCTTCAGGGCCTTTTCGGCCAGCAGGTCCGACATCGGGTTCTTGAGGTGTTTGCTGGTATAGGCCTCGATGGCGTGCACCATCGCATCGATGCCGGTGGCGGCCGTGGCTGCGGGCGGCAGGCCCAGGGTCAGCCGCGCATCGAGTATCGCGAGGTCGGCATACAGAACCGGTGAGACGACACCCGCTTTGGTGGTTTCGCCGGTGGTGACAATGGAGATTGGCGTGACTTCGGAACCCGTGCCGGCCGTGGTTGGAATCTGCACCAACGGCAACCGGCCTCCGTCGACATTGCCGATTCCGTACATTTCCGCCAACGGCTGTGTGCTTCCGGCCAAGACAGCAAGCAGTTTGGCGACATCCATTGATGAACCGCCGCCCAGCCCCACAATGATTTCGGCACCGAATTCGCGCGCCTGCGAGGCGGCCTCTTGCACCACGTGTTCGGGCGGGTCGGCAACGACATGGTCGATCACCTTTACTTGCCAACCTTCTGTAGCCAGACTGGCGAGCGTGGGCGCCAGCAACCCACTTTCATGCAGAAAGCGGTCGGTGACCAGGCACAGGCGGGTGAGCGGAAACTGTTCGCGCAGCAGCGGCCCCAGCCGATCGGTGATGCCGGCTTCGACAAGAATGCCGGGCACGGTGCGAAACTGAAATTTCGTCATGGCGGACTTCCGTGAGTCAGGTTTATGTAGACGAGGTGGAAACCATCTGGCCGCGATCAATCTGATAGGTGTGATCGAGTACATTCGCGGCATGCTGCAGGTCGGCGCCCGATAAAAGGGCGCTGAAGCCCTCATCGCGCAGTTCTCCGACGACCTCGGCAATCCGTTTCGAAAGCGCAGGCGCCACGCCTTCAAAGGGCTCATCGAGCAAGACGAGCTTATGCGCAGTCATCAGTGCACGCCCGATCGAAACCAGCTTTTGCTGCCCGCCCGAAAGTTGCATAGCGCGCCGTGGCCGAAACTCTTCAAGTTCCGGAATGATCCGCAGCACGTGGCGCAGCCTTTCCTCGATTTGCTCGGGTTTCATGGCCAGCGCCCAGGCCGGTGCGCACAGGTTCTCATTTACGTTGAGATCCGGTATAAGCCGCCGGTCTTCCGGAGCATAGCCGAAGCCCAATGCGCTGCGCTCGTGGGCGTGCAGCGCAACGAGATCTTGCCCATGGAAGAGCATGGTGCCGCTCTTAGGTTTGAGCAGGCCCATGATGGTGCGCATGAGCGTGGTCTTGCCCGCACCGTTGCGCCCGGTTAAGCCGACGATGGCGCCATGATCGACGCGCACCTCAATATTGCGCAGGATAGTCGTCGGCCCGATATTGACATTCAAATCTTTGATCTCAAGCATTTGTCGTCTCTGCGTTGGCGGTGGTCGGCAGCGGTTCGCCGATGATGTACTGGCGCACCTGCGCATGGCTCAGCACCTCTTCCGGTGCCCCGGCCGCGATAATCGTACCGTCGTAAAAGGCAATCACCCGGTCGCTGTACCGGCGCACGATGTCCATGTCGTGCTCAACAAATAGTACTGTTACGCCGGCGCTTCGGATCACGTCCATCACACGATCCATGACGGCGAACTTCTCGTCACTGGCGACGCCGCTCGTGGGTTCGTCAAGCAGCAGGACTTTCGGTTCCGCGACCATCGCCAGCGAAATATCAAGCAGCTTACGCACGCCTTCCGGAAGATTTCCGGCCACTGAGTCGGCGTAGGCGCTCAGGCCAAACTGCGCGAGGATCTCATCGGCGCGAGTCAGGGGTGACTTGGCGATTCCAAGTGCGATTTCCAGATTCTCGCGTGCGGTGAGCGATGTGAACAGCTGTGGAATCTGAAACGAGCGGGCGATGCCCAGGCGCGTGATGTCGC
>CAZPYF010000278.1:0-2754 GCA_964590015.1 uncultured Burkholderiaceae bacterium | reverse complement strand
CAGATGGCGCCGCTGTTACCACAGTGCGCGCGTTGGTCGCCGTGTTTGGTTTTACTGCGGCGCGACAAACAAGGTGAGACTCAGCGTCAATCAGGATGAGACAACGCGGCGCCAGCCGACCGGAGGCAGGGCGTAGCCCGAGCGAAGGTCGGCTGGCGCCGCGTTGCCCAAATACTCAGGGTTCTGTGATCGCAGTCGGCCCGGTACGGTGGTGGTTTTCTGGATTGGAGAACCTCAGCGTGCCGGGCCGCCATGTAACCGATCATCAGATGAGGCTTTTCATGAAGCTTAGACAGAACCATTCCATTGAGGCGGCCGCCGCAAAGGCAGGAATGAGCCGGGCCACAGGTTACCGGGTGGCCAACGATCCACGCTTACCTTCGCAAATAAAGGAACCACGAGGCCGGCGCCGACCGGACCCCTTGGAACATATTTTTGATACCGAGGTCGTACCGTTGTTGCGGTCGGCGCCAGGTTTACGCTCCGTCGCCATTTACGAAGAGATGCGTCGCCGTCATCCTGAACTTCAACCCGGGATCCGCCGCACGTTGGAGAGGAGGATACGGGCATGGCGGGCACTGCACGGCCAAGAGCAGGATGTCATTTTTCGTCAGGTGCATAAACCGGGCCAACTGGGCCTGTCGGATTTCACCGACATGGGTGCGTTTGGGGTCACCGTTGCCGGGCAGACCCTTGACCATCTTCTTTATCACTTCCGGCTACCCTGGTCGGGCTTTGAGCATGCCCACGTCATTCTGGGTGGCGAGAGCTTCGTGGCGCTGGCGGAAGGCTTGCAGAACGCCCTGTGGTCAGCCGGCGGCGCACCCGCATCACACCGTACGGACAGCCTTTCGGCGGCGTTCCGTAACCTGGATGCCCAGGCGCGCACTGACCTGACAACACGCTACGAAGCGCTTTGCGCCCATTACCGCATGACCCCCACACGGAACAACAAGGGCGTGGCCCACGAGAACGGCGCCATTGAGAGCGCTCACGGTCATCTGAAGGCCGCTGTTCGGGACGCGTTGTTGATGCGCGCCAGCACCGACTTCGAGGATCTGAACGGCTATCGCGCTTTCATTGACGAGATTGTCGGGCGCCGAAACGCTGCCCGGGGCAAGGCGATTGAGGCCGAACGCAGTCATTTGCGCGCGCTGCCCCCGCAACGCACCACCGACTTCGAAGAGGTCATCGTCACCGTGACAAGCTCCGGTGGCTTCACCTTGCGCAAGGTCTTCTACACCGTGCCGTCGCGTTTGATCGGGCACCGGTTACGGGTACGGTTGTTCGATGACCGGCTGGACGTTTTCATCGGAGGCACCCCCCTGCTGACCTTGCCGCGCGGCCGTGCACATGCCAATGGCAAGCACGATCAGGTGGTGAGTTATCACCACGTCATCCATTCCCTGCGCAAGAAACCCATGGCGCTGCTGAACCTGGTCTACCGCGACAAGCTCTTTCCACGCCCCTCTTTTCGGCGCACTTACGAGGCGTTATGTGCGGCGCTACCCGAACGGCAAGCGTGCAAGATCATCGTCGAACTTCTGGCGCTCGCGCATGATCGCGGCTGCGAAGCCGAGCTGGCCGCAGAACTGGAGCAGACGTTGCAAAAGGGTACCCTGCCGCAGCTGGCTGCTCTGCGCATGCGCTTCTCTCCCGATCCGGCACGGCTGCCGGTCATCACCGTCACGCCCGTGCCACTGGGCAGCTATGAAGCGTTAATTGACAACGCACAGACCGTGGAGGTGCATCCATGAAATCCAACTCCTATCCCCTGGACGAGGCGCGCCTGGATATCATGCTCAACGAATTGCGGCTGCCCACCATCAAGACCTTCTGGCCACGTTTCGCCGAGCAAGCCGATCAGGAAGGCTGGCCGGCTGCACGCTTTCTGGCCGCCATTGCCGAGCACGAGCTTGCCGAACGCGCACATCGTCGAATCGCGCGACACTTGGCCGAAGCCCACCTGCCTGCGGCCAAGACGCTCGATAATTTCGTGTTCGAGGCGGTGCCCATGATCTCCAAGGCCCAGATTACCGCCATGACCGCAGGCGACAACTGGCTAGCCAAAGGGGCCAACGTCCTGTTGTTCGGCCCGCCCGGTGGTGGCAAAAGCCACCTGGCGGCAGCCATTGGCCTTGCCCTGATCGAGAATGGCTGGCGCGTGCTGTTTACCCGGACCACAGACCTCGTCCAGAAGTTGCAGGTCGCCCGCAGGGAGCTTCAGTTGGAGGCGGCCATCGCCAAACTCGACAAGTTCGACTTGCTCATTCTTGACGACCTGGCCTATGTCACCAAGGATCAGGCGGAAACGAGTGTTCTGTTTGAACTCATCTCGGCGCGATATGAACGCCGATCCGTCATGATCACCGCCAATCAGCCCTTCGGGGAATGGAACCGGGTCTTCCCCGATCCGGCCATGACCTTGGCCGCCGTCGACCGTCTCGTTCATCACGCCACGATCTTCGAGATGAACGTCGAAAGCTATCGGCGACGATCTGCCCTTGAAAGCAAGCGCGAGCGCGGCCGGCCCGCCTCCTTCGCGACAATCAGAAACGCGTCATCAATTGACGCTCCGCGACAACCCGAGCGCGTCAATGACGTTGACAGCGTCACCCAGCATGATAATCTCGACACCGCTGCGACATAGAATCTCATCTTGATTGTCGCGCTCGTCTCATCCTGATTGTCGCGCCATAGGTTTTACAGCGCATATCCGTGCCCGCGGCGAAGAGGCTGTCCTGATTAAACAGG
>CAZPYF010000277.1:0-2795 GCA_964590015.1 uncultured Burkholderiaceae bacterium | reverse complement strand
GAAGGCTACATCAAGGTGATGGAAGTGCATGACAACGGCATCGGCCGTGTCGCTTCCGAGCTGCTGCGCAAGGTGAAGGCCGCCCAGTACATCGCCGCTCACCCCGGTGAAGTCTGCCCCGCCAAGTGGGAAGAAGGCGCCGAAACCCTGAAGCCCTCGCTGGATCTGGTCGGCAAGATCTAATCGCGGGCACCCGTAACAGCGGGTTGATTCCCCACGTCCGCGTCCGGTCACGAGCCGGGCGCGGTTCCGCCCCAAATGTTTAGAGAGGTCGCTACGTTATGTTAGAAGCCAATGTCAAAGCCCAGCTGAAGTCTTACATGGAAATGCTCCGCCAACCGATCGAATTGATTGCGTGTCTTGATGACTCGCCCAAGTCGGTTGAACTGCGTGAACTGCTCGGAGAAATCGCCGGGGTGTCAGACAAAGTCACGCTGGTCGAGCGTACCGACCTCTCTGATCGCAAGCCGTCTTTCCGTATTGCCCGTGTGGGCAGCGATATCGGTGTCACCTTCGCCGGCATTCCGATGGGGCATGAGTTCACATCGCTGGTTCTCGCGCTACTGCAAGTCGGCGGCCACCCCATCAAGCTCGAAGAAGCGGTGATCGAACAGATCCGCAACTTGCCGGGCGACTATGAATTCGAGACCTATTTCTCGCTCTCGTGCCAGAACTGCCCCGACGTCGTGCAGGCATTGAACACGATGTCGGTCATCAACCCGCGCATTCGCCACACGTCGATCGACGGTGCACTGTTCCAGAGCGAAGTCGAAGCGCGTCAGGTCATGGCCGTGCCGTCGATCTATCTGAACGGCGAAGTGTTTGGCCAAGGCCGCTCCAGCGTTGAGGAAATTCTCGCCAAGCTCGACACCTCGGGTGCAGCGCGCAAGGCTGAGGAACTCAGTGCCAAGGACCCGTATGACGTGCTGATCGTCGGCGGTGGCCCGGCCGGTGCAGCCGCCGCAGTGTATGCGGCACGCAAGGGCATCCGCACGGGTGTCGTGGCCGAGCGCTTCGGCGGCCAGGTGCTCGACACCATGTCGATCGAGAACTTCATTTCCGTGAAGGAAACCGACGGCCCGCACTTTGCCATGGCGCTCGAAGAGCATGTCAAGGCGTATGACGTCGACATCATGAATCTGCAACGCGCGGTGTCGCTGACACCGGGCAAGATGGTGGAAATTAAGCTGGAAAACGGTGGCGTGTTGAAGAGCCGCTCCGTAATTCTGGCGACGGGTGCCCGCTGGCGCGAGATCAACGTGCCGGGCGAGCGCGAATACCGTAACGCCGGTGTGGCCTATTGCCCGCACTGTGACGGCCCCCTGTTCAAGGGCAAGCGCGTCTCGGTGATCGGCGGTGGTAACTCTGGTGTCGAAGCCGCCATCGACCTGGCCGGTCTCGTGGAACACGTGACCCTCATCGAATACGGCGAGGAACTGCGTGCCGACGAAGTGCTGCAACGTAAGCTGCGCAGCCTGCCGAACGTTGACATCATTACTTCGGCCCAGACCACCGAGATTCACGGCGACGGCAAGAAGGTCAACGGCCTGACTTATAAAGACCGCAACACGGGCTCCGACCACCGTGTCGACCTCGAAGGTGTATTTGTTCAGATCGGTCTGGTGCCCAACACCGAGTGGCTGAAAGATATCGTTGCGCTCTCGCGTTTCGGCGAAATCGAAATCGACGCTCGTGGCCAGACTTCCCTGCCCGGTGTATTCGCTGCCGGCGACGCTACGACCGTGCCTTACAAGCAGATCGTCATTGCTGCCGGCGACGGTGCGAAAGCCGCACTCAGCGCATTCGATCACCTGATTCGTTCGTCGGTTGAGGAAGAGGAAGAGGCGCCGGCCAAGGCTGTTGCTTCGGTCTAAAGCCTTACCGGCCACCCGGCCGGGTATCAATTTTGCAGGCCCGCGCTCGCGGGCCTGTTCTTTTGGCGGTGCGCGGTGAGCTAATGCTCCTCGCATCGACTTTCTTTCCGGGCTCGGGGAGATCGACGATGAGGCGTAGCGCGCGAATTGCGGCATGGACATTGGCCGGCCTGGCCAGTGTGATCGTGCTGCTGATCGTAATAGTGGCAGTCTTCGACTGGAATCGGTTGCGGCCCTGGGTCGCCGACAAGGCATCCGACGCCTTGCAGCGGCCCGTGGCGATCAATGGTGATCTCGATGTTGACTGGCAGTGGCGGTCGGGCTTCGTTCCTTGGCCGCACATTACCGCAAACGACATTGTCGTAGGCCATCCGGAAGGATTCGCCGGCTCGCAAGGCGAAGAGATGGCCGAAATCGCACATCTCGCGCTTGATATCAATCCGATGCCGCTGCTGAACCGCCGCGTCGAGATTCCCCGTCTCGAGTTCGGTGACAGTCGTATCGTTCTGGAGCGCAATGCCGAGGGCGATAACAACTGGGTGTACGAGCGTAAGAAAAAGCAGGAAGAGTCCGACGAAGGCTGGACATTCGACCTGGAAAGCATTGCCTTGGAGCGCGTCGACGTTCACGTGATCGACGAAGACCGCAAGCTCGACATGATGACGCGCTTCAACAGCCTCGATACCAATGAAGACGGTTACGGCATGGACTGGGAATCATCGGGTACGTTCAACGATGCTGAGATCGGCGGTACGGGGCAGGTGGGCGGCCTGCTGTCGCTTAGAGAAGGCAGCGATCCTTTCCCCATGCAAGGCGAAATCAGTTTCGGTGAAACCCGCTTGGCGATTGAGGGTTCCATGGAAGCCCCAAGCGGCATTGCGTCGCTGGATGTCCGGCTCAAGCTTGCCGGCTCAAGCCTTT
>CAZPYF010000276.1:0-2807 GCA_964590015.1 uncultured Burkholderiaceae bacterium | reverse complement strand
CGAACAGCACAATGGCCATGCGCCGGCCGATGTTGTCGCGCGTGACATCGCGGAAAATGCGCGCGCCCTTGGCATCGAGGGTGAGGTTGACGGTGGCCTGCTGCGTGGTTTGGTCGCGGCCCGGTTGAGCGTCTTGCAGATTCTCGCCGGTAAGAATCACCTGGCGGCGCAGCAATAGCGCGCGCCCGTCAGTGTCTTCAAAGCGCTCGAGCCCGAAAGGAACGGTGCCCGAGCTGAGCGCGGCAACGGCCGATGGCGAGTCTTCCACCATTCGAATTTCGAGCGTGGCGGTACGGCCCAAAATCTCCTTGGCTTTGGCGACGTCTTGCACGCCCGGTAATTGCACGATGATGCGGTCGGCACCCTGCTGCTGAATGATGGGCTCGGCTACACCCAGTTCGTTGATGCGGTTGTGCAGCGTGGTGATGTTCTGGCGCAGGGCGTTGGTCTGTACGGCCGTGATCGCCATGTCGCTGAGCGTGCCGCGCAAGGTGTAGTGGCCGCCCGACTGCCCCGTGTTGGTGAAGGTCATGTCGGGCATGGTGCGACGCAGTTCTGATACCGCATCGTCGCGCTCGGCTTCGCTATTGAACGCAGCGCTGATCGAGAGATCGCTGCGTTCTACGCCGGCCAGCGGCATGCGGGCTTCGCGCAAGACGGTACGCACTTCATTCGCCAGGGTGTCGTAGCGGCCGGTGAGTGCCCCGCGCATGTCGACTTGCAGCAGGAAGTGCACCCCGCCGCGCAGGTCAAGCCCCAGATACATGGGATTGGCACCGATGGCCGTGAGCCACGAGGGTGAGGCCGACAGAAGGTTCAGCGCCACCGTGTACGACGGATCATCTGGCGTGGGGTTCAGCGTACGTTCGATGAGATCTTTGGCCCGCAGCTGCACGTCGGTGGTTTCGAAGCGTACGCGCACCGTACCCGTAGGGCCGGATTGTTCGAAGAAGGCGCCCGTGGACTCGATGCCGTTCTCGCGCAGCAGCGCTTCGACCCGATCGAGAACAGAGATATCCACTCGGACCGTGGACTTGGCCGGCGCGATTTGAACGGCAGGGGATTCACCGAAGAAATTGGGAAGGGTGTAGAGCAACCCGATGATCAGCGCTACCGCGACGGTCAGGTACTTCCAGAGAGGATAACGATTCATGCTCGGTCAGACGGAAGGACAAGAAAACCCCCGGGCGGCGCCTGGGGGTACAAGGCAGCGTGTCAGAGCGACTTCATCGTGCCCTTGGGCAGAACGGACGTGACGGCGTTGCGCTGAACAATGGTTTCAACCGGCTTGTCGGCCAGTGTGGCGACTTCCATGGTGATGTAGTTGTCGCTAACCTTGGTGATGCGGCCCAGCAGCCCGCCTCCGGTGATGATCTCGTCGCCTTTGGCGAGGTTCTCGACCAGCTTCCGATGCTCTTTCTGGCGCTTCATTTGCGGCCGGATCATCAGGAAGTACAGAATGACGAACATCAAGATGATGGGCAACATGCCCACCAATGCGTTCTCTCCGCCGGCGGCTTGGGCGATGATGACTGGCAGAGTATCGGTGAAGGACATCTCGGGTGCTCCTGTGATTTTTTAGGAATAACTCTTTATTGTAGCGATAAGGTACAGCAAAGCGGCGGCTATCGTTCAATCAATGCCGCGCGCCCGGTCGCGGGCGAACGCCTCGCGCCAGGCGCCGAAGCGGCCTTCGGCAATCGCCTCTCGCATTTCAGACATGATCTGCAGGTAGAAATGCAGGTTGTGCAGCGTGTTCAGGCGCGAGCCGGTAATTTCATTTGAGCGCTGCAGGTGGTGCAGATAGGCGCGCGAGAAGTGGCTGCAGGTATGGCAGGAACAGCTCGGGTCTAGTGGCCGGACATCGTCGCGATAGCGGGCGTTGCGAATCTTGATGTCGCCGTAACGGGTGAATAGCCAGCCGTTGCGGGCATTGCGCGTGGGCATGACGCAATCGAACATGTCCACGCCGCGGCTCACGCCTTCGACTAGATCTTCCGGGGTGCCCACGCCCATTAGATAGCGCGGGGCGTGTTCGGGCAGGCGCGGGGTTACGTGCGCCAGAATCCGCATCATGTCTTCCTTCGGTTCGCCCACCGAAAGGCCGCCGATGGCGTAGCCCTCAAAGCCGATGTCGGTAAGGCCCGCCAGCGATTCGTCTCGCAACGTTTCGTACATGCCGCCTTGAACGATTCCGAAGAGCGCATTGGGGTTCTCCAGGCGCAGGAACTCGTCGCGCGAGCGCCGCGCCCAGCGCAGCGACATACGCATCGAGGTGGCCGCTTCCTCGGCTGTGGCCGGCCGGCCCTCGATCTCGTAGGGCGTGCACTCGTCGAACACCATCGAAATGTCTGAATTCAGTGCGTGCTGCACGCGCATGGATTCTTCGGGGGTCAGGAACAGCCGCGAGCCGTCGATGGGCGAGGCGAAGCGCACGCCTTCCTCGGTAATCTTGCGCAGGCCGGTCAGGCTGAACACCTGGAAGCCGCCCGAATCGGTCAATATGGGCTTGTTCCACTGCATGAAGCCGTGCAGGCCGCCGTGCTTGCGCATGACGTCGGTGCCCGGCCGCAGCCACAAGTGAAAGGTATTACCCAGCACGATCTGGGCGCCGATATCGGTGAGCTCATGCGGCAGCATGGCCTTGACACTGCCGTAGGTGCCGACCGGCATGAAGATGGGGGTCTGGACCACGCCGTGGTTGAGCTCGACTTGGCCGCGGCGCGCGGCGCCGTCGGTCGCCAGAAGCTTGAATTGAAGACGCGTCATGAATGATTCGGAGATTCGATGAACATGGCATCGCCGTA
>CAZPYF010000275.1:0-2808 GCA_964590015.1 uncultured Burkholderiaceae bacterium | reverse complement strand
AATTCTTATTTTTTCCTTATTAATCAATCAGCTAAAGCCTTGACAAATACTAGCGGAAGTAACAACCAATCCAACGATTCGAACGGACCGCGTGATATGACTGCGTATCAATGGCCTGCCATATGCCGTCCTCGTCGAGCACCGTGCTGCCGCGGCGCCGTAACTCGTGACGCCACGTAGGGCATCGCGCGTCTACAGGAAAGCGGCTGCGCGCAGTATGGTCTCGAGGATCTAGAAACCGATACATGCCAGTGACATCGTGAATAAAAGGACGCAGCCGTGGATTGGCCGCGTAAGTCGCGAGAAATGTTGATGAGGCGTCGTCTGACACCACGAGCTCAAAGTTGGTGTCGCCCATGTAGCCGGCAGCTATCACTTCGCGCATAGCTTGGTCTCGCCCTCGGGTGAACTCGCTCGCCACACGCACGGCGGCTGATGCGAGCACCGACCGCGACAGCTGATCATGCTCGGCATAAGCTGAAGCGAGGGGGCCATGCTGATCGGCGCGATACTCGAGACCTGCGGCACGGGCGGCTGACAGGTAAGCGGCTCCGTGCTCGGGCCCAAAATGCATACCGATCACATGGGCCGGCGGATTCGCCGCGAGTAACCGACCGGCCTCGGTACCCGAGAATGCCGCCCACGAGCCCAGTGTGACGAGATGCGCCATGGCCACATGATGAGCCACCTGAGCGCGGTTGATATAGGCCAGCATGTTCAAGGAGCGGGCTTGAACCAGCGCGCCGCTGTAGGCTGCAGCGTCGCGCGCATGATCTTGACGCGCCTTATCGGCGACCATCATGCCCGCTTCAAAGTAGCGCACAAAAGCCAGTGCCACGGCGGACGTAAGCAGTAGCCCAAGCACGAGTACCTGGCCCTGCTGCTGGCTGACGCGGGTGGAGGCTCTAGCGTTCATTGGCCTGCGTCGGCATTGCCGGTGAACGACTTCAGCGTACGAACAGCCGTCTGACCCGCAGCGGCCTCGGCAGCGGACTGAGCCATGCGCGATTGCTCGGAGCCGTCTTCGCCTGCCAGCTCACGCGCCATGGCAGCCGTCTGTGAGCGGACGACCTGGCCGAACAGTTGGTACACGGCGATTGCAGCGACGGCCACCAAGGCGACCACGATGATGTACTCCGTCATTCCCTGCCCGCGCTGGCGCTCATGCCGTTGTTTCATGGGTGTCCTCCATCAAGTGGAAGACAGTGTCACCCCGCCCGGCGGGCCCGCCAATTCGCGAATACCGAGGCGGATCGATTCGTCGTTCGCGCCTCTCATCGACGTCTGCCGGCAGAATGATTAGAATGGCCCGCTTTGCGCCGGCCTTAATCATCATCGTGCATCCGCATCCACCGGCCACCCCATCCGAACCATGTCCTACACCGCCCTGGCACTGATCGTTCTGGCCGCATTGATCCATGCCACATGGAACCTGCTGGCCAAGCGCGCCTCACATGCCGGCCCGGTGTTCGTGTTCGTGTATACGGTGGTCTCGGCGGTGGCCTACCTGCCATGGTTGCTTTGGTTGATCTGGCAGGGCGAGGTGGTGTGGAACCTGCCCATAGTGGCGTGTATTGTGGCCAGCGGCGCTTTGCATCTGGCCTACAGCCTGTTTCTACAGCGGGGCTACCAGGTGGCCGATTTGTCGGTTGTGTACCCCATTGCCCGCGGCAGCGCGCCCATGCTTTCCACCATCGGGGCTTTTCTGCTGTTAGGTGAATCCCCTTCCCCATTCGGCTTGGCCGGCCTGGTAGGCATTGTGGTGGGCATTCTGCTCATCTCAACGCAGGGCAACTTGGCCAAGTTTCGCGAGCCGGCCGCGCGCCGAGGGTTGCGTTGGGGCATGGTCACCGGCTCGGCCATCTCGGGGTACACGGTGGTAGACGCCTATGGGGTGAAGATGCTGGGCATCCACCCTGTGGTGCTCGATTGGTGCTCTAACCTGATACGGGTGCTGATGCTGACGCCTTGGGTGGTGGCGAACCGGCACTTGGTGCGTAGCCGCATGGCCAAGCATTGGTGGCTGGCAATCATGGTGGGCCTGCTCTCGCCGCTTTCCTACATTCTGGTGCTGCTTGCGCTGAAGATTGGCGCGCCGCTAAGCCTGACGGCACCGGCGCGCGAGATGTCGATGATGGTGGGCGCCCTGTTCGGTATGTTGATTCTGCGCGAGCAGGTGGGCCCGGTACGGCTCTTGGGGTGCGCGGTGCTAATTGGTGGCGTGATACTGCTGGGTATGGCCTAGGAAGGCCGGCGAAACGCTGCCCGTGCGCGCTCAACCTCTTGATGCTGCACGCAGCCGGGCGCGTGGTCGTTCACCAGACCCATGGCCTGCATGAAGGAATACATCGTGGTGGGGCCCACAAACTTCCAACCGCGTTTCTTCAGTTCTTTCGATAACGCCACCGATTCGGGTGAGGTGGTGTCGGTATACGGGCCTGCCAGTTTGCTACGGTCGGGTTCATATCGCCAGATGAAGGCCGCGAGCGACCCTTCACGCTCGATAAGCTCCAGAGCGCGCCGGGCGTTATTGATAGCTGCGGTGATTTTCCCGCGGTGCCTCACAATGCCGGCGTCTTGCAAAAGCCGCTCAACATCGGCTTCGGTATAGGCAGCCACCTTCGCAATATTGAAACCCTGGAACGCAGCGCGGAAGTTCTGGCGTTTCTCGAGGATGGTGCGCCAGCTCAAGCCCGACTGGAAGCCTTCAAGACATAGCTTTTCGAACAGGCGCTGGTCGTCGGCCACCGGCAAGCCCCACTCCGTGTCGTGATACTGCAGGTATTCGGAAGTGGCCAAGCACCAGGG
>CAZPYF010000274.1:0-2821 GCA_964590015.1 uncultured Burkholderiaceae bacterium | reverse complement strand
CCCCACCTTTGAACAGTGGCAAGAAATCGCACGCATCGTAAAGGCACGCGACCTGGTTCCGTTCCTCGATATTGCCTATCAAGGCTTCGGCGACGGTATCGAAGAAGATGCGGCCGTCGTACGGCACTTTGCGGAACAAGACATCACCATGCTGGTGAGCTCGTCGTTCTCGAAGTCCTTCTCGCTGTACGGAGAACGCGTCGGGGCGCTTACGCTGATTTGTTCGTCGTCGGAAGAAAGCGAGCGTGTGTTGAGCCAGCTGAAGCGCGTGATTCGCACGAATTATTCGAACCCGCCCACCCATGGCGGCACGATCGTCTCGATGGTGTTGAATACGCCCGAGCTGTACTCGATGTGGGCTCAAGAGCTCACCACGATGCGTGAACGCATTCGCAGCCTGCGTGGTCAGCTTGTTGAGAAACTGAAGGCCCATGGGGTTACGCAAGATTTCGGTTTCGTGCTCGAGCAGCGCGGCATGTTTTCGTATTCGGGTCTCACGAAGGAACAGGTTGATCGCCTGCGTGAAGAACACGCCGTATACGCCGTGTCGAGTGGTCGCATCTGCGTGGCCGCCCTAAATAGCGGCAACATCGATTACGTGGCGAAAGCCATTGCGGCGGTACTAAGCTGATTCTGCTCTGGCAGCAGGGTCTTCCAGTGCTGCCTCCGCCGAAAAACATAGCGCCAGCCGCATGCCAGAGGACACCCTGGCATGCGGCTGGCGTTTTTCATGCGCTCACTGTGACCTGCACATCCTGAACGCCCGGCACACCAATCGCCTGAAGATCCTTCAGGTAGCGTACGCGCCAGCCTTCGATATCCGAAGCGCACAACACCGCCCACATCCGGCGATAACGGGCAATACGTTCTTCGCGCGGCATCGAGAGCGCCTGTAACATGGCGTCGGCCATCTCGCCCGGATCGTGCGGATTAACCAACAGCGCACCATCGAGCTGGGCTGCCGCACCCGCAAAACGCGAGAGCACCAACACACCGGGGTCTGCCGGGTCTTGTGCGGCCACATATTCCTTGGCCACTAGATTCATGCCGTCACGCAGCGGCGTCACGAGCCCCACCCGTGCCTGTCGATACAGCGGCATCAGTACGGGGCGGTCATGTTGCCGTTCGACATACACGAGAGGCTGCCATTCGAGGTTGCCGTACTTACCCAAAATCTCGCCGGTGAGGCTGGTGAGCTGATGGCGTAGGTCGACGTAGGCCGGCACATCCGTGCGCGACGGCGGCGCAATCTGCACCAGCTGCACATTGCCGTGTAATTCAGGGTGCCCCTCCAACAACAAGGCATAGGCCTCGAAGCGTTCGGGCAGGCCTTTTGTGTAATCGAGTCGGTCGACGCTAATAATGCCTTGAATCTTATCGGTGTCGGGCCATAGATCCACAAGCGGTTCGGCTTGCGCTTCGCATTGCAGTACATGAGGGTCGACGCCGATGGGATACACGCCCGTACGCGGCACGCGGATCTGCGGCCGACGTTCACGACACAGATTCACGAAAGCTTTGCGATCGTCCTCAGTCTGGAATCCCAGCAGGTCGTAGGCGCACATTTCGTCAAGCAGCTCGTCGATACGGGGAATCGCTTGCGCGACACTAGGCACCGGAAAAGGAATATGCAGAAAGAAACCCATGCGTTGACGAATGCCCTGGCGGCGACACATGCCGGCGAACGGCAGCAAATGGTAATCGTGCACCCAGATCAGATCGTCGTCTTGCAGCAAAGGCCGTAGCTGTTCGGCCATATGCTGATTCACCTCCAGATAGCCCACGTAGTCGTCATCGCTGAACCGCATCAGGTCGAGCCGATGATGGAATGCCGGCCACAATACCCCGTTGGCAAAACCGTTGTAGTAACGATTATGCGCGTCCGCCGTAAGCGGAATGGCCGCGACAGTGAGGCGATCGCAGCTGAACAGCTGCACGCAATTGGCGTCGTCTTCCCTGATTTCTCCGCTCCAGCCGAACCATAAGCTGCGTTCCTGGCGCAAGGCATCAAGCAGACCCGATGCGAGCCCCCCGGCCGACTTCGCCGCCGGGGTGCGATTTGCCACTATGACCACTCGTTCATGCTTGTTCATTCTCCCTCCCTTCCCGATACGGCGAAGCATTCGGCCCACACGGCCTCTTGGTGCTCCACCGCGATTCCTTAGAACCCACAGCGTGGCTGATTCAACGAGGTGCGCCCTTGCCCCGACGCCGGGCGAGCGCGGCACATCGGCTCAGCGTCTCACCGTGTCGAGCTGGGCGTGCAACCAAGCCGCCAGCACTTCAACATTCGGTACTGACCACGGCGCGATCGTCTGCGCCGGGGCGCCTACTCGGATGGCCGACCCGCCCAAGGCGAGCGCCACCGCAAAAGCGTCTTCGTCCGTCCGGTCGTCGCCGATTGCCAGCGGCCACCGTCCAACAAAATCGGGGCGACGCATCAGGCGTTTCAATGCCACCCCCTTATCGCGGCCGCGGGGCCTGAGTTCATGAACGCAGTGCCCCTCGATCAGCTGCCAACCCGGTGCCTGGGCGAGGAATTGTTCAGCCAATTGGCGGACTTCATCGCGGCGGCTGGGCGCCTGCCTCCAGTGCAACGCCAGAGCAGCGGGTTTGCGCTCGAGCCATACACCCGGCAAGCGCGAAGCGCCATCTTGAAGCGCATCCAGAAGGCCGTATGGCACGCGGCGCGACACCCGGATACTGCGCCCGGCAGTGAACCGGATCTGCGCGCCATGCGAGCCGGCGGCAGGGACCTCGAGCGGTAGAAGCAATCGGCGTACCTGGGACACGGGACGCCCGCTGAGCGCCGCCAGCGCCA
>CAZPYF010000273.1:0-2847 GCA_964590015.1 uncultured Burkholderiaceae bacterium | reverse complement strand
AGCGGGCCTACGAGTTGTGCCGCGATCTTTACATCGCCACTTATCGACGCGCCGAGCAATACATCATGGGGGCGCTACGCGAAGAAGACCCCGATGCCGCGCCCACGGCAGAGTACTTCTACGAGCGTTTCGGCGGGCTGCCGCGCTAAGCGGCCATCCCGTACCGCTGAAGGCGGGCCCGCCGATTTACCGAAGCGCCGCCGATTTACTGAAGCGCGCGATTCACTAAAGCAGTCGATTTACTGAACCGCTAGCCGATCTCCGAAAGCGCACTTCCCGTCGCGTCCCCTGTATGGGTCGCTGCACGCCACAACATGATACGAAACAGAGTAGCGATACTATTTTCTTGACACATATTAATATTTGGCTCAATATTCCGTGCAATAGCTGCGCAGTTCCTCATAACATCGGCGTGAGCGCAGGCGCGCCGTACACGGAGACAAGACATGAGCCACAACGAAAAGCTCGCCCAGCAGATGCCATATCCGCCGGCCACGCCGCAACCGAACGTGTATCCGTTGTCGTGGCATGCCGGCACGGCGAAGTTGGAAGAAATCTGGAGCGCCTCGCTGCGCGAAGCCTGGAACCCTCAAGAGCTTCCGTGGGACACCTTCAACCCCGACGACTACACCTGGGAAGAGCGCGAAGCCATCGCCTACTGGTGGACCCTGCTGTCGGTCTTCGACGCGTCGGCGCCCCCCGTATTCGCCGAAGCCTTCATCAAAACCTACGAGGTTCATGAAGAAGACGCCGTACGGCGTTGCTTCTTCTCGGTGACGCGCGACGAGCAGAATCACGAGCAGATGTGCGGGCTCTCCATTACCAAGCTGCTCGGCCACCCCGATCCGCTCACCTACGAGCCGAAAACCGAACTGGGCCGCAAGCTGCACCGCAACGCCTCATGGCTCTACTACAACGGCGGCCGTTACTGGACAGGCTACAAGAGCGCCGTTCCAAAATACGACTTAGCCGTACTCTTCAGTTCCTTCCTCATGGGCGAAATTGCCGCCGCCACGATCTTCCATCAGATGGCGGCGGGCTGTACCGAACCGGTTTTCAAAGAGGCCTTCCGCAACATCGGCCGCGATGAAGGGCGCCACATGGCCATCTGCATGGCCCTCATGGAGCGCGACTACCCGAAGATGGACACCGGCAACAAGTCCATCATCACCAAGCAGATCCGTGCCGGCTATCTGTTCCTGTCGGCCGTATTGTTCGAGCCGCCGGCCGATTTCTGGGATCTTCCCGACGACTTCATCGCGGTTCAGCGCGAAGCCGAAGCCGTTGCGCGCGACGCCGGTTTTCATATCCCCGGCTACGAACAGAAGAAAGAGAACTGGCGCAAGGCCATGCTCAATCTGAAGGGCGTGCTCGATAAATACGATATTCCGTTCCCCGCCATTCCCGAGGTCGGCATTTCCGGCGAGGAAGTCCTTGATATCGACATGAAGGACATCATCCCGGTGTTCTAAGGCCCCCGGCGCGCGAATCAAACAGGAAGAGAATCATGAGCCGTATCAAGCTGCACCCTTCGGGGCATGAAATCGAATGCGGGCCGGGCGAAACCGTGCTGTCGGCGGTTGAGAAGGCTGGCTTTGCCATGCCGAACAACTGCCGCGCGGGGGCATGTGGCGAATGCAAGGTCAAAGTGCTGGAAGGCAACTTCGACCAGGGCACGGTGCTTGACATGGCGCTATCGGAAGACGAGCAGCGCGCCGGCTACGGGTTGATGTGCATGGCCAAACCGCTCACCGATGAACTGGTCATCGAATGGGGCACGGCCGATGCAAAACCCAAGCTCTTCCCGCCTCGCGAAAACATCCTGCACCTCGTCACCGAGAAGATTCCGCGCACGCCTCGCATCATGGAGTTCCGGTTCAGGCCGCTGGGCAATACCATGCGGTTCTGGCCGGGCCAATATGTGATGCTCGGCGACGACGGCCAGGGGGCGCCACGGCGCTCTTACTCGCTGGCCAATGCGCCACGGCCCGACGGCGAACTCACCCTGCAGATCACGCGCGAGGAACATGGCGCGACCAGTCGATGGCTGCACGACACGGTGCAGGTCGGCGACATGATCAAGGTGGCCGGCCCCTACGGAACCTTCATTGGTGATCCGGCCGTGGAAACGCCCATTCTCTGCATGGCCGCCGGTTCAGGCCTCGCCCCCATTCTGTCGCTCACCGAAACCGCGCTTCGGCGCGGCTTCAAACAACCCGTGCGGTTGCTGTTCTCGGCACGACGCGCCGAAGATCTCTACGCGCAAGGTCTCATGAGCTATCTGCAGACTCGCCATCGGCGCTTTCGCTTCATGCCCACACTCACGGCCGAGGAACGCGAGGGCATGCTGCACGGGCGCATCCCCGACCTGCTGCCTGAACTGTTCCCCGATCTGTCGAACCACAGCGTGTTCATCGCGGGTACGCCCGACTTCGTCGAGAGCTGCAAGCAGGCGGCATTGGCCCGTGGTGCTCAACCGGAACTCATTCACACTGAAGGCTATTTTCCACGCGCCGCCGCACAACGCCCACAAGATTCACAACTAGTGCATACCTGAACCCGTTCGCCGCACCGTCTCTTAGGCGTAGGCGGCATCGTCGGGCTGCTCTCGCGTATCGTGCGTTGCAGTGTCCATTACCACCAGCCCCAGGCGCTCCATGAGCGCCTTGTCTTTCTCTTGCTGCGGGTTTGCCGTGGTAAGCAGCTCATCGCCATAGAAGATGGAATTGGCGCCGGCCATGAAACACAGCGCCTGCAATGTGTCGCTCATTTCGGTACGGCCCGCCGAAAGTCGTAGAACGGCCCGAGGCATGGCGATGCGCGCCACCGCTATAGTGCGTACAAACT
>CAZPYF010000272.1:0-2854 GCA_964590015.1 uncultured Burkholderiaceae bacterium | reverse complement strand
GCTACGACTCTCGAGCACCATACGTCGCCATCCGCCGGTAAAGCCGAACGACGCGTGCAGCAAGGTCACGCCAAGGGCCATTCCGACCAAAAAAAGCAGGGCCTGGCGTGGGCCGATGCTGGTCGCTAAAACAGCGAACAGCCCGACGCTCGCGGCGCCCACAACGAGGGCGGGCAGGCGGTCTGGAGTTATAGCGGGAGGAAGGACGTTGGGGCTTGCGGCAGCCGGCACGGCTGCGGAATTGAGGTAGTTGCTAGACATCGTGAAACTCGAAAAGACATATGCATGATATAGCAAACTACCCCGCATCGTTATAACCCAACATTATATTATTATTGCTAGTCATTGCTTGGAAGAATACCTTTGCCGGCCTACGATCTTCCTATCCTTTGCGACTGCATCGCCGCAGACGCTGGATTAGCTCAATAGGAAACAGACGTTGAAAAGCATCACCAAGTTCGCCGCCGCGAGCCTTCTCTTTGCACTGATGGGCGGCGCGCATGCCAATCAAACCCTTGAAGTTACCGTGAAGCATGTGGACGCCACGGTGGTTACCGTGGAAAGCTCGGCCACGCTGCCAATCTGGGTTCAAAACGACACACGCGTGCTGGCAGCCGGATGGAATAGCAATGTGCGCCTGATCGACGATTCCACGTTCGAACTTCACTTCGACAGCAGCCAACAAGACGCCGTCAAACCCGATACCTCGCTGATTATCCGGCGCCAAGTGTCCGGGGAAAGCGACGGTCTCACCTGTGGCTGAGGGCCTGCACCCGCGCCGCGCCCTGCTTCTCTAAAACCCGCCACTCTCATGCTGATTTCGCCGTCTGACTACGACGGCTCGGATTCCTTTTTACAGGCAACACCTATGCACTACACATCTTTAACGAAGAAGTTTGTCTTCATCACCGCCGGCACCTTGCTGAGTGTTTCGGCGGCCGCCGCAGGTTCCGGCGCCGCGAACCTTGCCACCGTGGAGTGGCTGAAAGAGAACATCGATAAGCCAAACGTTCTGGTTCTCGATGCATCGCCGACGCAGTTTTATTCCGCTAAGCATATTCCTGGCGCCCACACGGTGTCGTTCTCGCCGGAACAAAGCGTGTCGCAAGGCGTGCGGGTCTCGTACGGCGGCGGCGTGGACTTCTACACCGATTCTGTGAACGTGCCGTATGCATTCCAGGAGCGGCCCAGCGAAGAAATGCAGGAGCTGTTCCAGGACTGGGGCGTGTCGAAAGACAAGACCATCGTCATGTACGACCAGGGCGGCCAGTTTTACGCAACTCGCCTGTTCTACTCCTTCTTCTACAGCGGGTTTCCGGTCGAGAACTTGCGCATTCTGGACGGCGGCTTGAGCAAGTGGGAAGCAGCCGGCTACGAAATCACGACTGACGTTCCGGCAAAGCCTGCCCGTGGTGACTACAAAGTTGAATCGCTGCGCTCGGAATTCCAGGCCGAAGTGGCTGAAGTCGTAGCCGCCAGCGGCGACCCCGTGAAAAACGCACTGGTTGAAGGCCTCGGCCCCGATTGGCATTTCGGCATCGCAATGAATTACAACCGGCCCGGCCATATTCCGCATGCCAAGATGCTGCCGGCCGCCGTGTTCTTCAATGCAGACAAAACCTTCAAATCGGCCGAAGACATCCGCGAGCTGCTGACCTTCAACGGCATCACCGAAGACCAACAGCTTTACACCCACTGCGGTGGCGGTATCGCAGGCAGCGTACCGTTCTTCGCAGCGAAGTTCATCGCCGGCTACCCGAACGTAAAGCACTTCCCCGCTTCGCAACTGGGCTGGCTGCACGATGAGCGCGAGCTTCCGTTCTGGACTTACGACGCACCGTATATCGTGCGCGAAACCGACTGGCTGAAGTGGTGGGGCGGCCTGCGCACACGCACACTGGGCAGCATTCACGTCAGCATCATCGACCTGCGCGATGCTGACCAATATGCCGCACGCCATTTCCCCTTCGCTTTGAACATTCCCGGCGAGACCTTCCGCGACCGGCAGAATGATGCCAAGGGCCTGACCCAACTACTGGGCTCGGCTGGTGTGAACCCCCAACACGAAGCGGTGATCGTTTCGGGCGAGGGCATTACCCCCGACGCGGCGCTGGCATTTGTCACTCTTGAGCGACTCGGCCAGAAGAAAGTATCGATCTTCACTGACACGATCGACACCTGGGCCCAACGTGGCAATGCTTTGAGCAACAAGCCCACCATCGTTGCCGAGAAAGCCGCTCCGTTCGATCTGGCCATTCCGCCGATTAAGTACGACGCGGAAGCGCGCGACAACGTTGTGGCTGACCCGAAGGGCGAAGGCACCGCATCCTTCCCACGCGTCTACCTGGCCTCTGGCGACAAGCTGCCCACCCAAGCGCCGGAAGGTACGGTTGTGCACGTGCCCTACAAGCAACTGCTCGACGACCAGGGCAAGCCCAAGTCGGCCGGAGAGATCTGGGGCATCCTGTCGAAAGCCGGGCTGCCACGCTTCGCTGAAATCGTGACAGTCGCCGACGACCAGGGCGAAGCCGCCGCCAACTACGTCGTGCTCAAGCTCATGGGTTACCCGAGCGTGCAGATACAGGCTTCGTAATCGCCTGTTGCTAGACGAAAGCCGCCGGTTTTTTTGCCGGCGGCTTTATTGTTTGGCGCTCTGCGACGTGCCTTTGAGTACCCGGCCTGCGCGTCAGGCGCGGCTGACTGAAGCTCACACAGCTGCCGCCGGTTCAACGACAGTTTGCTGTCATTTAGGTGCATGGAAGGCTCGTTCAGGGCTGATCATCGTGGCGCTCGACTACGCTGGATTATCGAAACATATATTGCTTCTATTATATTATCGATGTATCATGAGCGT
>CAZPYF010000271.1:0-2855 GCA_964590015.1 uncultured Burkholderiaceae bacterium | reverse complement strand
GAGCGGTACTACCCGCCCATCGACGCCAATGCCGCGCCGATGGCGGCGGCCGCTGCCGTCTGGTACGCACATACCAGCCGCCCCTCGACCCTCACCGACACCAACTGGCCTTCTTCCTGAGCCAGGCTTGATAACGCACCGGGCTGCTGCAACGCCTTGATGACGGCGCCGGCTTCCTTTGGGTTATCGAACGGTTCAGACAGCAGCAGCTCCCGGCCGTCGCCCGCCATCAGGCGGAAGCGGAATCGGCCATCTTCGTCGCGGAAGCTTACAAAGCGTGCCGGCTTGCCTTTGGCCTTCGCTGGCGCCCCGTCTGGATCGGAGGCACCCATGGTGCCGGGCGATATGGCAATGGAACGGCGCAAGCCCACGGCCTCACGCAGAAGCGCCATGAACGGCATGGCAATGCGCCGTGCCTTCTCGGCACCTGCCTGCAGAATCTCTTCGATACGCTCAGGGCGGGACATGTAATCGGCGTAGCGATCACGCATGGGGCCGACTTCAGCATCGATACGCTCATACAGCCGAATCTTTGCATCGCCCCATGACATGCCCTCTTCCAACGCCTGCCGGAAGGCCGCCGACTCGGCGGGCGTAGCAAAGGCACGATAGAGCGTGTAAAGATGCGAATTTTCTGCGTCTTTCGGTTCGCCCGGCCCTCGCGAGTCGGTCACGATACGCGTGATTGCCGCTCGCATGGCCTTGTCGCCGCCTTCAAACAGTGGAATGGTGTTGTCGTAGCTCTTCGACATCTTGCGCCCGTCGAGCCCGGGCAGCGTGGCCACTTCTTCGTCAATCTGAACATTAGGAAGCACGAACAGGTCGTTGCCTTGGCCATACAGATGGTTGAAGCGCTGGGCAATGTCGCGCGCCATCTCGAGATGCTGAATCTGGTCGCGCCCGACGGGTACCTTGTCGGCATTGAACAGCAGGATATCGGCCGCCATGAGCACCGGATACGAGAACAACCCCATGGTGACGCCGTCGTCTTCGTCAACACCGCGCGCCACGTTTTGATCCACCGACGCCTTGTACGCGTGAGCGCGGTTCATCAGGCCCTTGGCCGTGACGCAACTCAGCATCCAGCACAGCTCGGGAATTTCCGGGATGTCGGATTGGCGGTAGAAGGTGACGCGTTCGTGGTCAAGACCTGCGGCCAACCAGGTGGCCGCAATCTCAAGCCGCGAGCGCGCGATACGGGCCGGGTCGTCGCATTTGATGAGCGCGTGATAGTCGGCCATGAAGTAGAACGCGTCGACGTCGGCGCGGGTGCTGGCCTGAATCGAGGGCCGAATGGCGCCTGCATAGTTGCCCAGGTGGGGCGTACCGGTGGTCGTGATGCCGGTAAGAACTCGCGTGTTCATAGTGTGTGCTTCTGGTATGAGGTAAGCCGCGACACGGGTTATAGCGTGACAGCGGCCCGACGTTCGGACTCGAGGTACTCGCGCGATTGCATCTCGACAATGCGAGAAACCGTACGATGAAATTCGTTCGACATGGGCCCCTGAGTATATAGCTCCTCGGGCGGGCATTCCGCCGACAGGATCAGCTTAACTTTATGGTCGTAGAACACGTCGATCAACCATGTGAATCGGCGCGCTTCAGACGCCTGGCGCGCGGTCATGCGCGGTACATCGGACAAAATCACGGTTTGAAAACGGCTGGCCAGTTCAAGATAGTCGTTCTGCGAACGCGCTGTTCCGCAAAGGGTGGCGAAATCAAACCACACAATGCTGCCGGCCAACGCAACCGCCGAGAGCTCGCGATTCTCGACGACCAGCATCGGCACCATGGGCGCCGTATCAGCCAGGCGGTTAAAGTTCTCTTTAAGCTCGGCGGTGGTTTCGGGCGAAAGCGGCGTGAGGTACATGCGCACCTGCTCCATCGTGCGTCGCCGATAATCGGTACCCGTATCTACATTGAGGATATCCATGCGTTCTGTGATCAGCGCAATGGCAGGCAGAATACGGTCGCGATGCAAGCCGTCGGGGTACAGCGTATCGGGCTCATAATTCGAGGTCATGACAAACGACGTGCCATGCTCAAAGAGCCCTAGCAGCAGCTTGTACAAGATCATGGCGTCGGCCACGTCTGACACATGGAATTCATCAAAACAGATCAGGCGATAACGCCTGGCAATTCGCCGGGCGACTTCATCGAGCGGATCTTGCTGGCCGCGCACCTGCTTAAGCTCGGCATGCACCCCACGCATGAATTCGTGGAAGTGCAGGCGGGTTTTACGCTTGACCGGCACGGTGAGGTAGAAGGCGTCCATGATGAAGCTCTTGCCCCGGCCGACGCCGCCCCACAGATACACGCCGCGCGGCACAGGCGTGCGCTTCAGCAGTTTTTTAAGCCGCGACGAACGCGCCTTCTTGAAGTTGAGCCACTCGTCGTAGAAGACCTGTAGGCGTTCAACAGCCGCTTCCTGCGCCGTGTCGGGAAGGAAGCCGCGCTCGGCAAGTGCCTGCCGGTAATACTCGCGTACGTTCATGGAATTGGGAGATGCAGGGTTCTTGCAACGAAGGCGGCAAGCGCCGCCCCCGTTACGTGGAACCTTAGAGGGAACTCAGAAATTGAGTGTGCGTTTGTCGACGGCCAGTGCGGCCTCTTTCATCGCTTCCGACAAGGTGGGGTGGGCATGGCAGATTCGAGCAATGTCTTCAGCCGCACCACGGAACTCCATGATGGTGACCGCTTCGGCGATCAGCTCGGAAGCGGTGGGGCCGATAATATGCACGCCCAGCACTTCGTCGGTTTTCGCGTCGGCCAGAATCTTCACAAAACCAGTGGTGTCGCCCAACGCACGCGCACGGCCGTTCGCCATGAAGGGGAAGCTGCCGGCCTTGTAGTCG
>CAZPYF010000270.1:0-2855 GCA_964590015.1 uncultured Burkholderiaceae bacterium | reverse complement strand
GGCAGCTTCTTCATCCGCCACCATTCCTTCCGCGTGCGGATCGACCACGTCGCAAGCCATATTTCGGCCCTTGTCGGGCTGCATGCGCTGGCAAGCGAAGGCCTGTACCTCGATCAACGTGCCGATGACGTCGCCGCAATGATTCGGCACGGACGGCGCCTGTACAAGGAAAAAAGCCACGACGAAGCCATTACGTATTTCCAGAACGCCATCAGGATCGATCCTGGCAATGCGCGGGCGTGGTGCTCGATGGCCTCGGCGTTTCGAATGAAAAGGGCATTCGAGCAAGCGGCTTCGTATTACGCGCAAGCGATGGCATTGGACCCACAACACTGGGACGCCATGGTGGGCCTGAGCATCACGCTGCGCAAGCAAGGCCGGCATGAAGAGTCGAGGCACTGGGCACAGCGGGCCATCGCATCAAAACCGTTCTCGGTGAAGGTGCGCAGCAAGGCGGAACACCCGTTGGTGGTGCATGTCATCAAAGCACTGAGCACTTTGGAGTTTCGCGAACGAAAGGCCGGTTACGCCATTCGCGGTGGCCACAACACCGCCGACGCCCTCGTCATGGATCCGGCCATAACGCGTGTTAACGTGTATGTCGATGCATTCGAAGCCGATGCCGCCTGGCTGCAGACGATTCCCCGGCCAGACGTGATATTCAACACCATGGCTGATGCCGATGCGATAGACAGTGTGGCCTGGGGCAAGGCCGAGCAGTTCGCGGCCCACTTCGGAGTGCCTGTCGTGAATCCGCCGAAGGCCGTGCAACAGACCACGCGCAATGGCGTGTTCGAAGCCATCGACGGCATCGCCCATGTCGTCATGCCGCGCACCTTGCGAGTCGTAGTGAATCGGCCCGCCGATCTGGATCACGAAGTCGGCACGGCCGGATTGCGTTTTCCCATCATCGTGCGCCCGACAGGGTCGCAAACAGGGCAAGGCCTGCTTTACTACGACACGTCTCAAGACCTCGCCCGCCGCAAGAGCCACCGTGAAGCCGGCGAGTATTACGTGGCGGAGTTTTACCGTTTTCAGAGTCAAGACGGGTACTGGCGGAAGATGCGCCTGTTCTTCATAGGCGGCACCATCCACCCTGAACACTACGTGGCGGCGAAAGACTGGAACATTCACGCTGCCAACGCAAGGGCGTTGATGCAACGCAAGGAATTCATCGACGCGGAGATCGACTTCATCGTGCGTTTCGAGGAATACCTGGGCAAGAAAGTCATCGATGCCATCCACGAGATCGGCCGCAGGATGAACATGGACTACTTCGGGATGGATTGCGCACTGCTTCCCGATGGCCGGCTTCTGATATTCGAAGTCAACGCCGCCATGCAATTCAAGTCCGCCTCTCAGAATGAACGTGAGTTTCTGATGCGTAACCGGGATACCATATCGGGCTTGTTCACAAGAATGGTGTTTTGCAAGGCGGCCGCGACCGCCCCAACCCGCGCAATCATGGCATCTTCCACCAGCGAAGAAAGCGTCGAATGAGTGTCCCGTTCAAGAGCTCGCGCTTGGCGCTGTACTGCTTGCTGGGGTTGCTGGGGTTGTATGCGCCGGGGCTGTCATCGGCATGCGAACGTGAAATGCGCACGCCGGCGGGGGAATGGCGCGAATACCGTGAGGGCGACTTCATCTATCAATATGCCGTCAGCGGCAGGCATGCCTTATCCTCCGCAGACCACGCGACTCATTCGGATATACCCGACATCGTCGGGGATGTGAGCCTTCAGTTGACGGCAATGCGCGACATGCTGCAACAACTGGAGTTCCAGTTGCCATTGGAAAGCGCACGGTACCGACAACACGGTGTGTCACGCATACTGATTCGGTTTCTGAAGCTGAAAGGCATCAACGGCCGCACGTTCGACGAACCGCGCCGCCTTCCTTCGGGGGAGTGCGTGTTGGTCATCCACATCGCCACGCACTACCCGAGCGGCAACCTCACGCCCGCGCATGAATTCTTTCATCTCGTGCAGTATGGCTATGCGATGCTCAAGCGCGGATGGTTCACGGAAGGCACCGCCCGTTGGAGTGCGGGCGTGGTGGGCCACCGGGAGGGTAAACCTCGACCCATACCCGCCGATTATCAGGAACTACAGGAATTCTGGGGAAAGTCATACGCTGCGGCCCCGGTCTGGTATGGCCTGATCGAGCACTGCGACAGCAATCCCGCTCGTGTAGAGATACCGGAGCACCTGAATTCACTGCGCTACCATACCGGCGAACCCGTCATTGAAGACAACGTTGTACCCGGGCACGCATTCGTTCGACGCGTACTGATGAACCTTGGCGAAGTCAGCGACCTGATAGCTGCAAAAGAAGGCCTGGCACCATACCGCTGGCCCCAAAATGCGCGGAACAACGTGCGCCACGACCCCGGCATGTGGGGCGCCGTGGTAAACGCATGCGAAAACCCGATTGAGTCACGCCGCAAGTCGGTATCCGGATGACTCTACGCGGCGGTGACGTAACCTTGTCACTCGAACCGCCGCCGCAATGTGCATCTGCTGAAACGGCAACCACATTCACGTGGGGCCAAAATGTTTCAGCAGGCGGGCCACCAACTGGTGCAGCCCGGTGCCGTTGGAACTCTTCACCAGCACCAGGTCGCCGTTCTGGAGGTTTGCCATCGCCCAGGCACTGGCCTGGGCGACTGAATCAAACTTTTCGACGATACCGGCGGCGCAAGGGGCCAACGTCGCCGCAAGGTGGCCATCAGGGGCCCACACAGCACCAGGGCATCTGGCGGATGTGCGCTCAGCAGCCTGGCAAGCGCACGATGACACTCGGCCTCTTCCTTCCCGAGCTCGAGCATATCGCCCAGGATGAGAACGCGGCGATGG
>CAZPYF010000269.1:0-2864 GCA_964590015.1 uncultured Burkholderiaceae bacterium | reverse complement strand
ACGAAATAGCCGTTGGGCGTGGTGGGCGTGCCGTCGAGCGAGATCGAGGCGTCGAAACCGCGGATCTTGAACCATTCCACCTTGTTATCGGCGCCGAAGGGTTCGGCAACAATGCCGGCCTGGTAGTGCAGAGCCTGGTCGAGCTTGCGGGCGCCCTGTTCCTCAATGTCTTCCTGCGTGAGAACGGCGCTGGAGTTCGGTGCATAGAAGTCGAGGCTCTGAAGGTCGCCGACGGTACCGACCACAGTGACCGTACTGAGGGTTTGCACCGCTGAGGTATCGGTCGTAGCGGTGCCCGCACGGGTGTCGACGGTTTGGGCATGGCCAGGCATTGTGAGCGCGATGCCCCCCGTCACGGCCAGAAGGGCCCATGGAAGAGAGAGAGGGCGGGCCGGTTTACGCATGATGGATGTCCGTTGTAATGTTTCGTGATTGCGAATCATTCGCAACTTTATTCCAATGTCAGAATGGGTGCAAGGCAAACTTCCTCGAACTTTGCCGGAACCCGGTACCCATTCCGTTGTCGGCTGCCCGTGTTCCTGCGTACACTTGCGGCCATGCTGAGAATAGAAAACTTAGGGAAACGGTACGACGATCATCGGGTGTTTGAAGGGCTCACCTACACATTTGAGCCCGGTTGCTTCGCGTTATGCGAAGAACACCAAACCGGGAAATCGACGTTGCTGAGTGTGATCGCCGGCGTAACGTCGCCCGACGAAGGCGAGGTATGGATCGATCGCCATTCTCTTCGGCACGCCCCCGAACGTGCTAAGGCGCGCATGGCGTATGTGCCCGAGAACTGCCTTCTCGAACCGATGCAGACGGGCCGTGAACGGCTTGAGGCCGTAGCGCGGGAGAAGAATGTGCCGCTGAGCGATGATGTGCTGGGTCTGGCGGTTGAGTTGGGGCTGGAGCCGCATCTCGAAAAGCGCTTCGAACAAATGTCGACCGGTACGCGCCGCAAGGTGTTCCTGGTGGCTGCCGACCTGGGCGAGCCCGCCGTAGTGGTAGCCGACGGCCCGACCGATGGCCTTGACGCGCGGGCGCGAGCGGCGGTGGTGGAACTGTTCACCGAATGGGCGCGTAGCAGGGTGGTTCTGTTTGCGAGCCACGACGCCGATTTCGTACAGGCGTGCAGGGCGAAGCAGGTGAATGTGGCGCAATTGCGCTAAAGCTGCGGCGTTACGTTAAAGCCACGGCGTTACGTTGAAGTCGCAGCGTTACGTTGAAGTCGCAGCGTTACGTTGAAGTCGCAGCGTTACGCCGAAGCCACGGCGTTATAGCGGCCGCCTGAAATGCAAATGGCCCAAGCTGAAAGCCTGGGCCATTTTGAATTCTGGAGCGGGAAACGAGACAAGCACTAAAGCGCTAAGTCTATGTTTTCCAATCACTTTCTTTGCCGCCGTGAGCAGTGAAGGCCTGAATTATAGCCTTGTTTTTCGCTCTCGGCAACAAATCTGATCCAACAACTTCCATCAGCGTCCAAGAACTGCCACTCCATCCCCTGACAACCGGCGCAGAACACATCGCTACCAGAGCCCCGCCCCTGCAGTGCCGTTGGCACGCCCAGGTCTTCTTGCGTCAGGAATGGCATCAGCATCGAGCATTGAGACCGCGCTTGGTTTGATGCCGTGCGCACCACAGCCCAAGGCTGTTCGTGATGAAGGCCAGGCGACGAGCGAGGAAAGATGGGGCGCATGTTCACATCGCCTGGTCGGCTGGCGACCGTGTGGGAGCGGCGCGCAACAGCCTCAAACTAGCCACAGCCCAGGATCGCTGGATGCTATGTCGATATATCAGGATGCCAGAACAAGCATCACACGCGCGGTTTTCTCTACGTCCCTCCGGACGTTGAGCAACGACTGCGCCCCAGCGCGACTTGTGAAACCGTAGGGATATCAGACCATAGCGAATCGGTCTTGATGGGCTTGACGCACCCCATGACGCTGGCACCGTGAGCGCCATTGTCGAGCGTGCTTCTTCCTTGTTACTCGACGGGCCGGCAACTGGTCGATTCTTGCACATCGAGCAAGAGAGGACCACCTGTGCGGATGCCATGAATTCTTCCGCCCGCGTTCCAGGGCATGGTCCCGGGCATCCGCCACAGGCATAACGACATAACAGCCCTTGGAAGGGCAAGAAAGGAGCCGGTGATGTAGCGCTTCCGAAAGGAGACGAAAACATGCACAAGGAGCCACCATTATCAAAGGTGTTCTATCGTCCCATCGAAGCTGCCATACGGTGGGCTGGGTTGTTGCGGTACGAGGCGGTGATCGTCGCATCGATCGCATCACCGCGTTGTCTGCCGCAGATGTTGGACTGCCCGCGATGGAACGAGTGTCGGCTGTACTCGGAACGCATCTACGACGGCATCCTCAACGCCGAACTGCCCTTCGGCAAGAACGGGATCACGCTCAATGATCCGGAGCTGGTGAGCTCCCCTGATCTGACCGTCCGCCACGTCGATCTGAAACGCTGGATGCGCGCTCACTATCCCGAGCATCGGCCCGGATTCCTGTTCAGCCGCAGCGAGCGCATGGCGCATCCCTCCATCACCCTGGAAACAGGACAGGCGATCCTGCTGGAGCGGCTGGCTCTGCAGGCCGCGCTGGACCATAGCCGGCGTGAGATGCGCGAACTGCAAGAGCAGCACGAAGCCTTGCTCAAGCAGTCCGCGGTGCTGCTGGCATCCAAACACTGCGCGATCAGTGATCGAGCGGAGACCACGTACTTGAACATCATCGGCGGCATGCTGACGCTGATGCTGGGTCAATCTCCATCGGGCGTGCCGTACTCCAGCTTCAAGACGCAGGAGGCCATCGTCACCGCATTGCTCGCCCACTATGGCGGCACCATGGGCATCA
>CAZPYF010000268.1:0-2941 GCA_964590015.1 uncultured Burkholderiaceae bacterium | reverse complement strand
GCGCGCGGCCTGCTCGAGCACCTCGAGCGGCAACGCAGACGGCCCTGCGGAAAAGTTCCAAGGCCGTGCACGGGCTGCATTCGTAGCTTGGCCACCGGCAAGGCCGGCGCCCGCCCCTTCATGCTCTAGGGGCGAGTTCGGGATACGGGAGCTCATTGTGCCTCTCCGTCGTCTTCAGCCCCCAAGTCTTCGTCGGTGTCGTCGCCTTCATCGGCGTCTTCGCCTTCGTCGGGGCTGCCGCCTTCATCACCGTCGTCGTCTTCAGGCGAGCCTTCAGCTGATGCGTTGCCAGCGGAGCCTTCTAACTCGCCGTCGGCCGGAGGCGTTTCATCTATGACTTGTATCTCTAGCGGCTCGTCGTCGATATCGCTTTCCACGACACGACGAACACCCGAAAGCATGCTGCCGTCGTCGACATTAATGAGGGTCACGCCTTGCGTGGCCCGACCCATCTCGCGGATCTCGGACACCCGGGTACGCACAAGCACGCCGCCGGTTGTGATGAGCATGATTTCGTCGTCGGGTTCGACCAATACGGCGCCCACGACCTTGCCATTACGTGCAGAGGTCTGAATCGCGATCATGCCCTTCGTTCCGCGCCCGTGGCGGGTATATTCAGTGATAGGCGTGCGCTTGCCGTAGCCGTTCTCGGTGGCGGTAAGCACCGTTTGCGATTCATCGCCTGCCACCAGCATGGCGATAACCGACTGGCCCTCTTCGAGGTTCATGCCGCGCACGCCGCGCGCCGGACGCCCCATGGGTCGTACATCGTTTTCGTTGAAGCGCACGGCCTTGCCGGCGTCGGAAAACAGCATCACGTCGTGCGTGCCGTCGGTTAGCTCGGCGCCAATGAGGTAGTCGCCGTCGTCGAGCGCCACGGCAATGATGCCGGACTTACGCGGATTCGAGAAATCTGGAAGCGGCGTCTTCTTCACCACACCACACGACGTGGCCATGAAGATGAACTGCTCTTCGCTAAACTCCTTCACGCTGAGCACAACGGTGATCTTCTCGCCGTCGGCAAGCGGGAACATGTTCACAATGGGTCGGCCGCGCGCGTTGCGCGAGCCTTGCGGCACTTCCCACACCTTCAGCCAGTACACCCGGCCTCGGTCGGAGAAACACAGCAGGAAGTCATGGGTGTTCGCAATGAAGAGCTGATCGATCCAGTCGTCTTCCTTCATGGCGGTGGCTTGCTTGCCGCGCCCGCCGCGACGCTGGGAACGATATTCCGACAGCGGCTGGCTCTTGATATAGCCGGTATGCGAAAGCGTGACCACCATATCCATGGGGGTGATCAAGTCTTCGGTATCAAGTTCGGTTGCGTTGAATTCGATTTCAGAGCGACGCGTGTCTTTAGCGTTTACCGAATACTCGTTCTTAAGCGCAATCAGCTCATCGGAGATGATCTCTGTAATACGTGCGGGGCGGGCCAGGATATCGAGCAAGTCGGCAATAGTATCCATGACATCGCGGTACTCGCCTACGATCTTGTCTTGCTCAAGACCGGTAAGGCGTTGCAGCCGCATATTAAGAATTTCTTGAGCCTGCACTTCGCTGAGCCGGTACAGCCCGTCGTCTTGCACACCAAATTCCGGCGGCAGTGAATCGGGCCGGTACGCGGCGCGGCCGCCCACTGTCTGGCCTTCGTCGGCCCGTTGCAGCATTTCGCGCACCAGCGAGGAATCCCAACGGCGAGCCATGAGTTCCTGCCGGGCCACCGGCGGCGTGGGCGCCGCCTTGATAATGGCAATGAAATCGTCGATGTTAGCCAGCGCGACAGCCAGGCCTTCCAGCACGTGGCCGCGTTCGCGGGCTTTACGCAGCTGAAATACCGTACGGCGCGTAACGACTTCGCGCCGGTGCAGCAGAAAGTAATGCACCATCTGCTTCAGATTCAGCAGACGCGGTTGGCCGTCGACCAACGCAACCAAGTTCATGCCGAACGTGTCTTGCAGCTGCGTATTCTTATAGAGGTTGTTCAGCACCACCTCGGGCACTTCGCCCCGCTTCAGCTCAATAACCAGCCGCATGCCGTCTTTATCGGACTCATCGCGGATGTCGGAGATGCCCTCGATGCGCTTCTCGTTGACGAGCTCAGCGATCTTTTCCTGCAGCGTCTTCTTGTTAACCTGATAAGGCAGTGCATCGACCACGATCGACTGGCGATTGCCGCGGTCGAAGTCTTCGAAGTGGGTCTTTGCGCGCATGATGACCCGACCGCGCCCCGTACGGTAGCCTTCCCGAACACCCGACATGCCGTAAATGATGCCGCCGGTAGGAAAGTCGGGCGCAGGAATAATTTCCATGAGCTCATCGACAGTGCATTCGGGATTGCGCAGGGCAAACAGACAGCCGTCGACCACTTCGGCCATATTATGCGGCGGAATATTGGTGGCCATACCCACGGCGATGCCGGAACTGCCGTTCACTAATAGATTAGGCAGACGGGAAGGCAGCAACAGAGGCTCGTGTTCGCTGCCGTCGTAGTTAGGGCCGAAGTCGACCGTTTCCTGATCAATGTCTGCCAGCAGCTCGTGGGCGATCTTGGCCAGACGAACCTCGGTATAACGCATGGCCGCAGCGCTATCTCCGTCGACTGAGCCAAAGTTACCTTGGCCGTCTACTAACATATAGCGCAGTGAGAAATCCTGAGCCATACGCACGATGGTTTCGTATACCGCCGAATCGCCATGCGGGTGGTACTTACCGATGACATCCCCAACGATACGTGCCGACTTCTTATAGGGCCGATTCCAATCGTTGTTCAGTTCGTGCATGGCGAACAATACACGCCGGTGCACCGGCTTGAGGCCGTCTCTGACATCAGGAAGCGCACGCCCCACGATCACGCTCATTGCATAATCGAGGTAGCTGCGCCGCATTTCCTCTTCGAGCGATATCGGAAGCGTCTCCTTGGCGAATGAATCCATGGATGCTG
>CAZPYF010000267.1:0-2969 GCA_964590015.1 uncultured Burkholderiaceae bacterium | reverse complement strand
GGCAGCAGGTTGAGCAGCAGGAGTCGCTGGTGAAGCAATTGGAAGGCACGCGCGCGAGTGACCAGGCCGCTGTAGATAGCGCGGGAATCCAGTTGAGCTACACGCGCATCACGGCGCCCATCTCGGGCCGACTGGGGCTGCGCCACGTCGATCAAGGCAATATCGTTTCGGCGTCTGATGCCGAAGGCCTGGTCACCATTACGCAGACGCAGCCCATATCGGTGGAATTCACGTTGCCGCAGGCCGACGCAGCCGACGTCCTGGCCCAGATGCGCCAGGGCCGTACCCTTGAAGTGATCCTTTACGATCAGAACGATGTCACCGAGCTCGCGCGCGGGGAACTGATGTCGGTCGACAACCAGATCGACGTGGCAACCGGCACGCTCCGCTTGAAGGCGCGTATGGCGAATGAAGACGAACGGCTCTTCCCGAATCAGTTCGTGAACGTGCGGCTGCTTGTGTCGGCCGACGACTTCCTGGCGGTGCCCTCGGCCGCGATACAGGTGGGCTCGATCGGCAGCTTTGTTTATGTGGTCGACGAAAACGATACGGTGCAGATCCGCCGCATCGTTGCCGGCCGGGTCGACGGTTCGCTGACCGCTGTGCTTGAAGGCTTGCAGGCGGGCGAGCGGGTCGTGGTGGAAGGCACCGACCGGTTGCGCGACGGCGGCAAGGTCGACGTGGTGAGCGTCGACGGGCAAGAACTGGCAGATGCACCGAAGGCGGGAGCGCGACCGGGCGGCGACCCGCATACCGGTGCGCCAACGGCCTCTGGCGGCGGGCGCTCTGCGCCGGCCGGGCACTGAGGCGCTACGTGAATCTATCGCGCATCTTCATCTTGCGCCCCGTGGCCACAACGCTGGCCATGGTGGCGTTGCTGTTGTCAGGCCTCTTGGCCTACCGGCTGCTGCCGGTGTCGGCCTTGCCACAGGTGGATTACCCCACCATCCAGATCACGACGCTCTACCCAGGCGCGAGCCCTGATGTGATGACCGCCCTGGTCACCTCGCCGCTGGAACGACAGTTCGGGCAGATGGCGGGGCTCACGCAGATGACCTCATCGAGTTCCGGCGGGTCTTCAGTGATCACGCTGCAGTTTGACTTGGATCTGTCGCTCGATGTGGCCGAGCAGGAGGTACAGGCGGCCATTAATGCGGCTTCGAGCCTGCTGCCCAATGATCTACCCGCGCCACCGGTGTACAACAAGGTGAATCCGGCCGATACGCCGGTGATCACGCTGGCCGTCACCTCGCCCACACTGCCGCTGCATCAGGTGCGCGATCTGATCGACGTGCGCGTGGCGCAGAAGTTGTCGCAGATCACGGGTGTCGGATTGGTGAGTATCGCGGGCGGGCAGCGCCCGGCGGTTCGGATTCAGGCCGATGCCGCCGCGCTGGCCGCACGGGGGCTCACGCTAAGCGACGTGCGTTCGACCGTGACGGGTGCAAACGTGAACCAGCCGAAGGGCAATCTTGACGGCCCGGAACGCTCCACCACGATTGATGCCAATGATCAGCTGCGCTCGGTAGAAGACTACGAGAACTTGATTCTTCACCACGAGAACGGCTCTGTACTGCGGCTTAAAGACGTGGCGCAAGCCGTTTATGACGCCGAGAATATTCGCCAGGCCGCCTGGGTGGGCACGACCCCCGCCATATTGCTGAATATTCAGCGCCAGCCGGGCGCCAACGTGGTGCAGGTGGTCGACAGTGTCACGGCCATGCTGCCCAGCCTGCGGTCGTCGTTGCCGGTGGGTGTCGACGTAACGGTGGCCGCTGATCGCACGCAGACTATTCGCGAGGCGATTCATCACGTGCAGATCGAGATGTTCTTGGCCATCGCGTTGGTGGTGCTGGTCACGTTCGTTTTCCTGCGTAGCTGGAGCGCGACCTTTATCCCGAGTGTGGTGGTGCCGCTTTCGCTCGTAGGCACCTTCGGCATCATGTACTTAAGCGGCTTCAGCATTAATACGCTGACGCTGATGGCGCTTACCATCGCGACCGGCTTCGTGGTGGATGACGCCATTGTGATGATCGAAAACATCGCGCGGCGTATCGAAGACGGCGAGCCGCCGTTGCAGGCGGCACTGAAAGGCGCGCAGCAAATCGGCTTCACGCTGGTGTCGCTTACGCTGTCGCTCATCGCGGTATTGATTCCGCTACTGTTCATGAGCGACGTGATCGGCCGGCTGTTCAGAGAGTTTGCCGTTACGCTGGCCGTGGCCATTCTACTGTCGCTGGCCATTTCGCTCACCCTCACGCCCATGATGTGCGCCCGCATGTTGCGGCCCGAATCCGAAATGAACCCGGGCCGCTTCCAGCGCGCCTCGGCGCGGGCCATGGATCGCACCATCGAGTGGTACGACGGCGCCCTGAAATGGGTGCTTGGCCGCCAAGGGCTGACGCTGCTGGTGGCGGTGGCGACCCTGGCGCTTACCGGTCTGCTGTATCTGGTCGTGCCCAAGGGCTTTTTTCCACAGCAAGACACCGGTTTGATTCAGGTGATCGCCGAGGGGCCACAAGACGTGTCGTTCGCGTCGATGGCGGCGCGTCAGCGCCTGGCGGTGGAACGTATTCTTGAAGACCCGGATGTGGCGTCGGTGACCTCGTTTACCGGCATCGATGGCACCAACGCCACGCTGAATACGGGGCGGATGCAGATCGCGCTGGTGCCGCTGGCCGAGCGCAGCAACACGGCGCACGAGGTCATACGGCGGCTCGATGCCGAACTGGCCGGCCTGCCGGACATTCGACTCTTTATGCAGCCGGTGCAAGATCTCACTGTTGACGACCGGGTGAGCCGCAATCAGTATCAGATGACGTTGTCTGATGCCGATCACGGGGTGCTCGTGGAATGGGCGCCACGACTGATCGACGCCCTGGCCACGCAGGCGCCGCTTGCCGACATTGCCGGCCTCAGCTTTCGCGGCGCCGACAAGGTGCTGCTGCTCGACGGCGCCTTGTAACTGC
>CAZPYF010000266.1:0-2974 GCA_964590015.1 uncultured Burkholderiaceae bacterium | reverse complement strand
TCCTTCTGAGTATGCGACCCGCTTTGTGTTGAGCGCCCCGCTCACGCTGGATAATTTCCGCGCGGCATGGGAAGCCGCCCCGTTCGCACGCTATTTCTTCAATACATTCGTTCTGGTCACCATGGTGTTGGCAGCCCAGTTGGTGCTCTCGACTCTGGCGGCCTACGCTTTTGCCCGCTATGAATTCCGCGGACGCGACACCGTCTTCATGCTGGTGTTGCTTCAGTTGATGATCATGCCCGATGTGCTGATTGTAGAGAACTACCGCAGCATGTCTTGGCTGGAGCTTCGCGACACACTGCTTGCCATCGGGCTACCCTACTTCGCCTCGGCATTTGGCATATTCTTGCTGCGCCAGACGTTCAAGACCGTGCCGCGCGAACTTGAAGACGCGGCGTTGGTAGAGGGCGCCAATCGCTGGCAGGTTCTGATGAAGGTCTACGTTCCCTTGGCCAAACCCACCTATGTGGCCTACGGCCTGGTGTCGGTGAGCCATCACTGGAACAATTTCCTATGGCCACTCATTGTTTCCAACTCGGTAGAGACTCGACCGTTAACCGTCGGCCTGCAGGTCTTTGCATCGACCGATCAGGGGATCGACTGGTCGATCATTACGGCGGCCACCCTTCTGAGCGCTGCTCCCTTGCTGCTGGCATTCCTTCTGTTTCAACGCCAGTTCGTGCAATCGTTCATGCGGGCCGGAATTCGTTGACGACTCAGCATTCTGCCCTTGGTGCGCGGCTAACCTTCTGAGCCAGGGTGGTCTCCAATTGCGCCGTGACATCGAGCTTCGGATCACGCACCGCCCGTTCGGCACCTTCGCGTATCAGCGCCGCAATCTCGTCCTGGTAAAGCCCCACCACCGCGGTAAGCCAGCGATTGACGAGATAGTTCGGGTAATCAAGCTGCACGTCGAAACGCTCGAGCAAGGCGACACGCCCTTCTGCGGAGATGTCGGCATCGTCGACCACGTGTCGGGCGACGGTAAACAGGCGCGTCAAACGCCCCATCGAATCTACCGAAACCGCGATCAGATGATGAACCGGCCCACTCTTACCGTCTGGACGCACGAAACAGTGGAAATGGCCGTGCTCTGACGACTCCAGCCCTTCGCTCTGGGCAGCGTCTGACGCTTGATGCTGAGCCGCCTCGGCCGGTGCATGGCTGTGGTAATACCAGTGGGCCCCCGACTCGAAGTCGTATACATCGCCCTCGGGGTAGTGCGTCCAGTGCGTGGGTGTTGCGGATTGGGCGAGCGTCGCCGTGACAACCGTCAGGCCCGACTTGGCCAATATACGTTCACAGTAAGCGGCTTCCTGCGCGTACCGAAGGAGGTCGACGGCCATCGTTTGCTCGATTAGAACGCGGCCGCGCAGGGCGCGAACTCGATGATTTCTTGCTCTGCGGCGGGCTCGGGTGCTGGTGCGGGTGCGGGTGCGGGTTGAGGCTTAGGTGCAGGCGCTGGCTTTGGAGCCGGCGTGGGTTGGGGCCTAGGAGCTGGCTCGGGCGCCGGTGCAGCCATGAGCCCATCCATATTTGCCGAACAGGGTGCAAACTCGATGATGGCCGACTCCGCTGCGGGTGCGGGCTGCGGCGCCGCAGCAGGGCTAGGCATCGTGCGAGATTTTTCTGAGGTGCCTGTGGCGTTGTTAGTGACCGCTGAGGCCGGCGGCCGGCTTGCATGGTGATCTGCCGCAATGGCAACGCCCGCCACGGCTAACACCGTTCCGAACAAGAGCGTGTGTCGATGGGTCATGTCCGGCTTCCTCCGTCGAGCTTGAAGGCAGGCCGGATATACCGCACGCAAAGCCAGCTTCCGGCAAATGCACACGCGAACCATAACCACCCATGCAAACTGCCAGATGCGATGCCCGAAAACAATGCGCCGATGTTGCAGCCAAACGAGACGCGCGCGCCGTAGCCCATGAGCAAGCCGCCTAGTACGGCAGCGGCATAGCCGCGCATCGAAGTGCGCCGTACAACGGCGAAACGCCCCGCCAAGGTGGCGGCCAGTGCCGAACCGAGCAACAGACCGAAATTCATAACCGAGGTGACGTCGGCTAACACCGAGGAACTCAGTGCGCGCGCGTTGTAGCCGGCCTGCCAGAATGGCCAATCGGCCACCGCGAACCCGGCCGCTTGCGCGACTTTCGCGCCCCACAGCCCGAACGCGTAAGTGATCGACCACGGGTGGCCTGCCGTCAGCAGTGTGACGACGTTCAGCACAGCCAACACCACAGCGCCCGCAAGCAACGACCAAGGCCCCGAAACTAAACGTCGCCAACCATTGGGTTGCAACGTACCTGCCGACGTCGGGCCGAGCGATTCAAGTTCGCCGTAGACCTTCTTTTCACGGCTGCGGGCGAACCAGTAAATAAGACCGAGCGCACATAAGGTAAGAACCAGCCCGATAGGCGCACCTAGCTCGTTCACAAGGCTCACCGGGCCCAGCGAAGGCAGCGACAGCCACCATCCCAAATGGGCCGTACCCACCAAGGCCCCGGCGACGAATGTGACGAGGGTGACGAGCATGCGCTTGCTTCCGCCGCCCACGGTGAACAGCGTGCCGGACCCGCAACCACCCGCCATCTGCATGCCGACGCCGAACATTGCGGCACCGACGGCAACCGCCACACCCGTGGGCGCCAAGGCGCCGATTAGCGAGCGTCCGCCTACCGGCGACGCCGCCAATAGCGGAAAGAACGCCACGGCCGCGAGGCCGACCATGAGGAGCTGTGCCCGCAAGGCGCGGCTACGATTTTCCAGAACCATGCGCCGCCATCCGCCGGTAAAACCGAATGACGCATGCAACAGGGTGACGCCAAGCGCCATTCCGACCAGAAAGAGCGCGGCCTGGCGCACCCCGATGCTAGTCGCTAAAACAGCGAACAGCGCGACGCTCGCAGCGCCCACTACGAGGGCGGGGAGGCGGTCTGGAGTTATAGCGGGAGGAACGACGTTGGGGCTTGCGCCA
>CAZPYF010000265.1:0-2993 GCA_964590015.1 uncultured Burkholderiaceae bacterium | reverse complement strand
ATCGCCACCGTGGGCGGGCAGCATCTGGCCATCGGTAACCGCAAGCTCATGGCTGTGCAGGGTGTATCCATCGACGAGCACATCGAGGCTTACGCCACCGGCCGCGAAAAAGCAGGCAATACCGCCGTGCTGATCGCCATCGACAAGAAGCTGACAGGCGTTATCTCGATTGCCGACCAGATCAAGCCCGAAGCGAAGGCAGCCATTGAACAGCTGCGGCAGGCTGGGGTGAAGAAAACGTTCATGCTGACCGGCGACAACCGGCATACGGCGCAACTGGTGGGCGATGAGCTGGGCCTTGATGCGGTTCACGCCGAACTGCTACCTCAGGATAAAGTGAAGTGGGTCAATGAGCTGAAAAGCAAGGGCTATCGAGTGGCCATGGTAGGCGACGGCATCAACGACGCCCCTGCCCTTGCCACCGCCGACGTCGGCCTGGCGATGGGTATCGGTGGCACCGACATCTCCATGGAAACTGCGGATATTGTCTTGATGTCAGACCGGCTTGATCAGTTCGCACATGCCTATTCCCTGGCCAAAGCCACGGTACGCAACATGCAACAGAACACCGTAATGGCCGTGGGCACTGTCATCTTCCTGCTGGCCGGCGTACTACTGGGCAAGATATTCCTGGCTTCAGGCATGTTGGTCCACGAACTCAGCGTGCTGCTGGTGACCTTGAACGCGGTGAGACTCATACGCTATCGAGCTCGAGGCAGCAACGGCCAGCCCCCTCTTCCCGCAGTGAGCCGCAGCGTCGATGGCCAAGCTGCGTAAATCGTGGGACAGTAAGCGCCATCACACGGATCAGGCTTGACGCCAAAAAGGAACGCTCCGCGCAACCCGCCGGAGCGTTCGTCTAACAGTGCTAGCCGTACAGGAGTGTTCCAGCATGAATTTCGACCCGCTTTCAGAACCGACCCGCACAGACTGCGAGCATGTGCCGACCTTGTGCGTTTCGCGTGTACCAATTTTCAACCATCTGCGCGGCGAAGCGCTTTCGGTGATTGCTGGCAAAGCCACCATGCGCACATACGAGCGCGGCGAATTCATCCATCGCGCCGGCGACCCTTCCGACAAGCTGTTTATTGTCCATAAAGGCACGGTCAAAGTGTATCGGCTCGCCGAGTCCGGTAAGGAGCAGCTTATGCGCATCCTGAACCCAGGCGATTTCGCCGGAGAGCTGGCCTTGTTTTCGGCCACTGCCCACGATTCGTATGCCGAGGCCATGCAAACAGCGGAGATCTGTACGATCTACCAAGCCGACGTGCGCGAGCTCTTGCTTCAATACCCCGACATCAGCCTGCACGTACTGGCCGAACTATCCCGGCGCCTCGACACTAGCGAAAAGCAGACTGCGGCCATCGCCACCGCGTCAATTAATGCGCGTCTGGCACAGTACCTGGCCGACCAGGCGGAAAAAGAGAACGCCAGCTCATTCAACTTGCCCATGAGTCGCAAGAATCTCGCCTCATTCATGGGCACCACTCCCGAAACGGTCAGCCGGCGTCTGGGGGAATTCGAAGAGGCCGGATGGATCCGCCAAACCGGGCAGCGCAAGATCACGATCATCGACCTTGATGCGTTGCTGCTGGCCGAATGAGACTAAAGCGAGAAACACCATGAAGCGACTTGAACTCCGCATTCCCCCACCCGTGATAATGCTCGCGACGGGTATCCTCATGTGGTTAGCATCCATACTGTTTCCGGGGCTTTCAGTTCCCTGGCTTCACAGCGCTGCGTGGGGCGCAGTCACCGCTCTTCTGGGCCTGGCCATCAGCCTGCTAGGTGTTGTCGATTTCAAGCGCGCCCGCACGACAGTTGACCCGAGGCGCCCGGCTGAAGCGACAACGCTCGTGACTTCCGGCCTATATCGCTATAGCCGCAATCCCATGTATTTAGGCGTACTGCTTGTCCTCATTGGGTGGGCGCTATTCCTGGGCAATCTCGTATCGGTGCTGCTTATCGGCGGCTTTGCTCTGTTCATCAACCGTTATCAGATCCTGCCCGAAGAGCGCCTGCTGCAAGAGAAGTTCGGTGCAGATTTCATGGCGTATAAAGCCAGAGTACGTCGGTGGATTTGAAGCGTGTGCGGCCTATCGGTTGAATCAAAACCAGTGGCCCGCTCCCCTATGAAGGGAGCGGGCCACGGATACTACTGGCAAGCTAGACAGCCGCTTACATATTTTCGATCATCACCTGACCAAAGCCCGAGCACGACACCTGGGTGGCGCCTTCCATAAGGCGGGCAAAGTCGTACGTGACCTTCTTCGACAGAATGGATTTCTCCATGCTCGAAATGATGAGGTCGGCCGCTTCGGTCCAGCCCATGTGGCGCAGCATCATTTCAGCCGACAGAATCTCGGAACCGGGGTTCACGTAGTCTTTACCGGCGTACTTCGGAGCCGTACCGTGCGTGGCTTCAAACATGGCCACGGAGTCGGACAGGTTAGCGCCCGGAGCGATACCAATGCCGCCCACCTGAGCCGCCAGGGCGTCGGAGACGTAGTCGCCGTTCAGGTTCAGCGTGGCAATGACGTCGTATTCAGCCGGGCGCAGCAGGATCTGCTGCAGGAACGCGTCAGCAATGGAATCCTTGACCGTGATCTCGCGACCGGTCTTGGGATTCTTGAACTTGCACCATGGGCCGCCGTCGATGGGCTGCGCGCCGAATTCTTGCTGGGCCAGTTCGTAGCCCCAATCACGGAAGCCACCTTCGGTGAACTTCATGATGTTGCCCTTGTGAACCAGCGTGACCGACGAACGGTCGTTGTCGATGGCGTACTGAATGGCCTTGCGAACCAGGCGCTTCGTGCCTTCGCTGGAGACCGGCTTCACACCGATACCCGATGTTTCGGGGAAACGGATCTTGTCGACGCCCAATTCCTTCTGCAGGAATTCGATCAGCTTGCGTGCATCGGCGCTACCGGATTCGAACTCGATGCCGGCGTAGATGTCTTCCGAGTTTTCGCGGAAGATGACCATGTTGGTCT
>CAZPYF010000264.1:0-3003 GCA_964590015.1 uncultured Burkholderiaceae bacterium | reverse complement strand
GCTCGAGCTGGGCCTGCTGCACGCGGCTATTCACGCCCATGGTCTCCCACCCCGCCGCCGGCTGTGCGGCGCGCACGGGTACGCCATCGGCCACCGCGAACGCAACCACGTCGGTCAGGTAGTACTCGCCCTGAGCGTTGTCGTTGGTGAGCCGCCCGAGCCAATTGCGCAGCCGCCCGGTCGGTGCGGCGAGAATCCCCGTGTTCACCTCGCGGATCGCGCGCTCAGTTTCGCTGGCATCTTTGTGCTCGACGATACGCACGATGTTGCCCGCGTCGTCGCGAACAATGCGGCCGTAGCCGGTGGGGTCTTCGATCGTTTCCGTGAGCAGCGCCAGACCCGCCTCGCGAGCCGCCAGTAAATTGCGCAGCGTTTCCGACTGAACCAACGGCACGTCGGCGTAAAGCACGAGTGTGGCGTCACGTTCGCTTTCGCCGCCCAGTAAATGCGGCAGCGCCTGTTGCACGGCGTGGCCGGTGCCCTGCTGCGGGCTTTGCAAAGCGAAAACGAGGTCGGGCTGATCGCTAAACGCCGCCTGAACCTCTTCGGCGCCATGACCGGTCACCACCACGATACGACCGGGTTCGAGGCGACGTGCGTGGTGCAGTACATGGGCGAGCATGGGCCGACCGGCGACGGGATGCAGAACCTTTGGAAGCGCAGACTGCATGCGCTTGCCCTGCCCGGCGGCAAGTATGACGATGTTCAGCATGTCGGGAAATCCCAGTAAGGCGTGTGTGGCATGTGTGCAATGAGCGTAGCGTTTGGTTTGGAGGCGTAAGCGGCACCGCCGGCCTTAACGGGGCGTCTTGCGTGCTGTGCTGCGCGATGCCGTCTTCTTGGCGGCGCTGGATTTTGCCGCCGTTTTCTTTGCTGCCGACTTGGACGCCGATTTCGCGGACGACTTAGCTGGCGACTTCCCCGGGGCTTTCGTGGCGGTCTTCGAAGGCGACTTCGCCGCAGACTTCGCCGCTTTCTTAGCAGCCGTACGACTCTGACCGGCTTGGGTCGGATCGAAAGCCTGCCCGGCAGCGGCGGCCGCCTTGCCGGCTTCGGTGAGGTCGGACATCGCGCCTTCGGCACTGGCCGCCGTGGCCGCGGCCAAGCTCTGGAATTGCTGTTGCATCAAGTTCCACCAGCCTTGTGCCGCCGAAGCAGCGGCGCCCAGCGCGTCGGCCTGCCCGGTATCGCCCTGCTGCCCAGGCTGCGTGGGCTGCGCCGTTTGACTCTCTTGCCCGGCCGACCCAGATTGATCGGTGGCACCGGCCTCGCCCGACGTAGCCGAGCGTGGCGCCTGAGGTTCGCCCATTTGCGGTGCAGCGGCGGAAGGCTGATCGGATGGCGTTGAAGAGTTCGGCGCTTCGCCGCCTTGCTGGCTGCGTGGGCGCATGCCCAGCGCCTCTTCGAGGGGGGACAGAGGGCGCGACGGCGCCTGGCCACCGGAAGCCGGTTCCGTCGGCTGCATCATCGTGGCCATGCCAGTGTCAACGAACGACTTCAAGGTGGCGAGCGTGGCGCGCTGCACTTCCAGGCCCTGTATGGTGCTGGTGAGCATGGAAAGATTCAGGCGCAGCCAGTTTTCGACCGCGCGCAGATCTGAAATTCGCTTATCAAGATCTTCGGCCGACATCATGCGCCCCATGGCGGCGGTGTCCATGCCGCCTCCGGACGCCAAGCCTTCCCACGCCTGGCGCATCATCTCCATGCTGGCCAGTATGGGGTTTTCGCTCAACGGGCCGTTCTGTCCAAAACCGGGAAGCACGAAAGGATTCTTGTTCATCTCCATCTCCTTGGGGTGACGCGGGGTGGATCACAAAACAGGCATGGCCCGACGCCCGTTCAGGCGGCGGCCGCCTGAGATCGGCGCAACAGGCTATCGAGCAGACAGGCCTCGGCCTCGAGCGTGAACTCGTCGGCTTCCAGCATGGCGGCCACTTCAGCCAGACTCACTAGGCGAATCTCGCTGACCTCGCCGTCTTGGTTACACGGTTCGACATCGTGGGGCAATACGCAATCGCTCACAAGCACGTCTTCGACCTGATAGCCTTCCGGCAGACGTCGATGCATGCGCAGGATGACGCGTAATGGCGAACGATCACGCAAGTCGCCAGGGCTCAACCCCGCTTCTTCAAACGACTCGCGCACCAGCGACGTATCGAGCGGCTCAGAAGCACCCACCAAGCCGCCCACGAGCGTATCCCACATACCGGGGTCGGTGGCCTTGGTGAGCGAGCGCCGTGCCACCCATAGCCGGCCATCGGGCGACCAGGCATTCAGATGCACCGCCTTGGTGAGCAAACCCAAGGGCCGCATGGCCGCACGCTCGAGCACGCAGAGGCGGCGCCCTTCCCCATAGACATCAAGCAGTTCATCGCGCCAGCCACGCAAACAGCCGTTTTCACTCAGCACCCGAGCAATCTGCGCCATAAGGAGATCAAGCGTGAGGCGTTCGCGCGGCACCGCCGCAACATGCACCGCCTCGTCAGTGACCCGCACGCCCGACATGCCGTCGACGCTGGCAGTGGCGCGCTGGGTGATCCAGCCTGACACGCGGCCGGCCACCACCAGTGGGCGCGAGCCTGCCGGAGGCAAATTCTGAATGCGCGGTGCGAGCGATTCCTGCCGCGATTGAATCATTTCGAGCAGGCGGGGAACGAGGGGGGAATTCATCGCGCCATTGTAGTGGAATGCGCACAGCGGCAACACGCGGCATGACGACGAGGAATGAGGGCGGACGTAGGGCTTGAATGGTGCCTGAGATGGGCCGGCATGGCGCCCCAGGCGTTCGGGCCTCCCCTTGCTGCCACAAGTGTCATGGCTTCAAACGCACGGCATTGTGGCTATAATCCCCCCGGAAGTGATAAACCGAGAGCAGGCAATATTCCACAGGTATGCATTGTAAAGCCTGCCATCCGACAATCCAGTGCAAGGCCAACGTTTTTGGTCTCTTGCTTGACCAAAATCAAATATTTGACACAGCACGTTGCAACCAGGGGTCAGCAT
>CAZPYF010000263.1:0-3003 GCA_964590015.1 uncultured Burkholderiaceae bacterium | reverse complement strand
GCCCGGCCGCAGCGGCCGCGCCCGAACTCAACGCAGGTTATAGAACGCGTCGCGGCCGGGGTACGACGCCACTTCGGCCAGTTCTTCCTCGATGCGCAGCAGTTGGTTGTACTTGGCGGTGCGATCAGAACGCGACAGCGAGCCGGTCTTGATTTGCATGGCGTTCGTGGCCACCGCGATATCGGCGATGGTGGAATCTTCGGTTTCGCCGGAACGGTGCGAGATCACGGCCGTATAACCGGCGCGCTTGGCCATCTCTATGGCCGCGAACGTTTCGGTAAGCGTGCCGATCTGATTGATCTTGATGAGGATGGAGTTCGCAACGCCTTGCTCGATACCCTGCTTGAGGATCTTAGTGTTGGTCACAAACAGATCGTCGCCGACCAACTGCACCTGACGGCCCAGTTGACGGGTCAGCACCGACCAGCCGTCCCAGTCGTTTTCAGCCATACCGTCTTCGATGGAGATGATCGGGTATTTGTCGCACCAGCTAGCCAGCAGGTTCGCGAAATCGGGCGCGGCGAGCGACAAACCACCCTCGCCTGCCAGGTGGTACTTACCGTCACGATAGAACTCGGTGCTTGCGCAGTCGAGCGCCAGGGCGATTTGGGAACCGGCTTCATAGCCCGCTTCTTCGATGGCATTCAGGATCAGCTGGATCGCGGCTTCATGGTTGGGCACGTTCGGCGCGAACCCGCCTTCGTCGCCCACAGCGGTAGAGATACCTTGGCCGTCGAGCAGCTTCTTCAGCGCGTGGAACACTTCGGCCCCCATGCGCAGCGCTTCCCGGAAGCTGGATGCCCCCAACGGCACGATCATGAACTCTTGCATGTCGAGCGAATTATTGGCATGAGCGCCCCCGTTGATGACGTTCATCATGGGAACCGGCATTTGCATCAGGCCGCTGCCGCCGAAATAGCGATACAGCGAAAGGCCCGACTCATCGGCCGCCGCACGTGCGACGGCCATGCTGGCCGCCAGCATGGCGTTCGCGCCCAGGCGCCCCTTGTTCTCGGTGCCGTCAAGGTCGATCAGAACCCGGTCGATGAACGCTTGTTCTTGTGCATCGAGACCCATCAGGCCTTCGGAAATTTCGGTATTGACGTTCTCTACAGCGCGCAGGACCCCTTTACCCAGATACCGGCCGGCATCGCCGTCACGCAATTCGATCGCTTCGCGCGAGCCCGTGGAGGCACCCGACGGTACCGCCGCGCGACCCATGGCGCCCGATTCCAGCAACACGTCGCATTCCACAGTGGGATTGCCGCGCGAGTCGAGGATTTCGCGCCCGATGATGTCTACGATTGCACTCATGATCTTTGTGTGTCCTGCCTGAGTAGGGTTGGAATTCTGCAAAGCACCGACGATACGGCTGCAGGCATAAACGCCGATTGTAGCCGCCGCGATGCCGCCTTGCGGCGTGCATCACGCGCGAGTCGACATTTTACGCGTCAGGGCCGGATCGAGAAGCGGCCTTCCAGTTTTTCCAGCGTGTCCGATAGCGCATCAAGCTCTTCGGCAGGAAGCGGGCCCAATGCATGTTCGATGTACTCGTTGCGTCGCGCCATGGTGGCCCGCACGCCCTGACGGCCGGCTTCGGTGAGCGCTACATTGGTCAGCCGGGCGTCGGTCAGATCGCGGTGGCGTTCGATCCAGCCGTCGCGCTCCAGCGCTTTCAACTGACGCGTGAGGGCCGCCGGGTCGATGCCCAGCGTACGCGCCATCACCTTCTGCGAGAGTTCGCCATTCGTATCGAGCAGCACCATAATGCGCCAGCGCGCCATCGACACGCCGATATGTGCCTCGAACCCGGCTACCAGTGCGCGGTAACTCCGCCCGATCTGTTGCATGAAACGAAGATGATGGGGCTCGATCATGACGACTCCGAACGGCCGGTGTTGCGAGGCTCTGTTTCGGTAATGGCATTCGCCATGGCCGGTGTCGACCGATTGCGGTCGAAACTGACGGGGGCCAGTCGTGTGAGCCAAACCAGAGCCGCGATACCGACGATGATCGTGAGCACCAACCCCGCATGTATGCCCCACACCAGCGACTCGCGCGCATGCAGAATAAAGGTTTCGCCGTTCAACCCGAGGCGTTGCAGCGCGCCGATGAATGCGCTTTGTACCGGCGCACTGACCAGCACTTGGGGGTCTTCCAGGCGCGAGAGCCAAGTGGTGTTCGCAAATGCCGAAAGATCGAGTTCGCGCACCTGCATGACATAGTAGTGATTGATGATCGACCCGACGACCGCCGTGCCCACCATGCCGCCGATCATGCGCGTAGACTGCATCAGCGCCGTCGAGATACCCAGCAGCGAGCGGCTGACCAGTTCCTGGATGAACACCGTTAGGTTCGGCATGATCAAGCCGAGGCCCACGCCACAGCCGATGAAACAGAGATGCAGCGCAATGCGCGGCGTATCGACCCACACAAACAGCAGGCCGCCGGTACACACCACCAGAAGTATGAAGCCGATATGCAAGATGCGTTCGGGCCGGCGCATCTGCGGCAGCACGCGCGCGCTGATGATGCTTCCCACCGTAATCGACACCACCAACGGCGTGATCAGCACGCCGACTTCCCTCGCAGTAAGGCCGAAGCCGCCCTGCAACAGCAGCGGAATATAGATCAGCAAGCCAAACAGAATGAAGCCCACGAAGAACGACAACATGCAAAGGATTACAACACTCGGATCTTTGAACATGTCTAGCGGAATCAGAGCCGCCTCGCACCGTTTTTCCCACCAGATGAATACGGTCATGGTCGCTACCGTGAACAGGCCGAGGCCCACCATGGGCAGGCTCGCGCCGTAAACCGGCAGCATCTGCACCATGAATTGCAGGCCGGCCAGTGCCAGCGCAATGAGCACCGAGCCCTGCCAGTCGAGGCGGATATTCGCTTGCTGCATGTGCCGCACGCGCGGTAAGTGGCGAAGAATAAAAAACAGGCCAAACAGGCCCAGCGGCAGATTAATGAAAAAGACCGCCCGCCAGCCGAGGT
>CAZPYF010000262.1:0-3019 GCA_964590015.1 uncultured Burkholderiaceae bacterium | reverse complement strand
GGGGTAGGGGCACCCCGACTCGACATGAACCATCCGGGGGTGCTGCGCGCCATCGTTGAAGCCGATCCGGCGCTGGCTGAGCTGGCTGAAGATGTCGCCGATCTGCTCTCCACCAAAGACGTCACCGGCTTACGCGCCCTTGGGGCAGCGGCCCCCGAGCTGCGGCCCGGCACGTTGCAGGCGCTCATCGATCTCACCAGCCTTTATGGCGGCCCCGAAGTCTTGCAACGAGCTCGTGAAGCGTTGCCGTCGCTTCCCGCAGTAGGCAAGGCACTCGACGATCTAGAGCAGCTCGCGGGCTTCCTGGCCGATTACGATATCAGCTTCGATTTCGCTGATGTGCGCTCAGGGTACGGCTACCACTCGGGAATCGTGTTCGCCGTCTATGCCGATGGCTGGCACGACACGCTCGTACGCGGCGGCCGTTACGACGGCGTCGGCACGGCCTTTGGCCGCGCCCGGCCGGCTACCGGTTTCAGTCTCGATTTGCGTGCATTGTCGGGCGGGCTCGATCCAGCCGAGCCGGCGAAGGCCGTTCGGGCTCCGTGGGGGTGCGATGCATCACTATCCGCAGCACTACGCGATCTGCGCGCCCAGGGGGCCATTGTTGTGCAGGTCCTGCCCGGTCAGCAACAAAGCCTCGACGAATTCGTGTTCGATCGCGAACTCGTACAGGTTGGCAACGAATGGAAGGTGAGGGCGATCTAGTAGCGCGCGAACTGCGGCTGTTTTATCGTATGGGTTTTCACATTGGCCGGCCGCCCGTCATGGGCGCGGCATACCGTTATCAATACATGAAATGAGCAAGAATATCGTGGTGATCGGCACCCAGTGGGGTGACGAGGGCAAAGGCAAGATTGTCGATTGGCTGGCCGAGTCCGCTCAAGGTGTGGTGCGCTTCCAGGGCGGCCATAATGCCGGCCATACATTGTGGATCAACGGGAACAAAACCATATTGCGGCTGATCCCGTCCGGCATCATGCACGCCCATGTCACCTGCTATATCGGCAATGGTGTGGTGCTCTCGCCGGAAGCCTTGTTCAAGGAAATCGGCGAGCTCGAAGACGCCGGCCTCGACGTGCGGTCGCGCCTGCGTATTTCGGGGGCCTGCCCGCTGATTCTTCCGTACCATATCGCGCTCGATCAGGCTCGCGAAACCCGTAAGGGCGACAGCAAGATCGGTACGACCGGCCGCGGTATCGGCCCGGCATACGAAGACAAGGTGGCCCGCCGGTCGCTGCGTGTGCAAGATCTTTACGATCGTGCCGTATTCGACGCGAAGCTCGAAGAAGTGCTCGATTTCCACAATTTCGTACTTACCCAATATCTGGGCGCGAAAGCCGTGTCGGCAAACGAAGTGCGCGATTCCGTCATGGCCATCGCGCCCGAACTGCAGCCCATGGTGGCCGATGTTTCGCACGAGCTCCATCGCGCAGGCAAGGCCGGTGGCCGCCTGCTGTTTGAAGGGGCGCAAGGTGCGCTGCTCGACATCGACCATGGCACTTACCCGTTCGTCACCAGCAGCAACTGTGTGTCGGGCGCAGCGTCTGCCGGCGCCGGTGTAGGCCCTCAGCAGCTCGACTACGTGCTGGGCATCGCAAAAGCCTATACCACGCGTGTGGGTTCGGGCCCGTTCCCCACGGAACTTACCGATGACATCGGTGCGCGCCTCGCCGAGGTGGGTAAGGAATTTGGTTCGGTCACCGGCCGCCCGCGTCGATGTGGATGGTTTGATGGCGCAGCTATGAAGCGCTCCGTCATGATCAATGGTATCGACGGCCTATGCGTCACTAAGCTCGACGTACTCGACGGCCTTGAAACGCTCAAGATCGGTGTGGGGTATCGCTATCGCGGCGAATTCCTCGATGTGCTGCCTTACGGTGCCGACGCCGTGTGCGACGCCGAACCGGTTTTCGAAGAGTTGCCCGGCTGGAGCGATTCTACGGCCGGCGTCACCGAGTACGACAAGCTGCCCGTCAATGCTCGCCGCTATCTCGAGCGCATTGCCGAAGTCTGCGACGTGGCGATCGATATGATCTCCACCGGGCCAGACCGCATGGAAACCATCATGCTGAACCAGTCCTTCAAGGCTTGAACACAAGGAAACGCACATGAGCCTGCCTGCCAATACTGATCGCGACCACTGGGTGTCATGGGAGCAGTACCACGGTCTGATAGAGCGCCTGGCGCTGATCGTGCATGAGTCAGAGTGGAAGTTCGACAAGATCTTGTGCTTGGCCCGGGGCGGTGTGCGCGTAGGTGATGTGCTGTCGCGTATATACGATGTTCCGCTCGGAATTCTGGCCACCAGTAGCTATCGCGAAGCCGCCGGCACGGTGCAAGGGCAGCTCGATATTGCGCAGTTCATCACGATCACGCGCGGCACGCTCGACGGCAAGGTGTTGCTGGTCGACGACATGGTCGACACCGGGCTCACCTTCAGCCGTGTGCGCGATCACTTGCTGCATCAGTTCCCCGGCATCGACGAACTTCGCACTGCCGTGCTCTGGTGGAAGGGGCATTCGCAGGCCACGCCCGACTATTACGTCGAGAAACTGCCTCTGAATCCGTGGATCCACCAGCCGTTCGAAGACTACGACAGCATCCGCCCCCACCAGCTCGAATCCTGGGTTCGCAAGGGCACGCGCTGACGCCAATTTATGGTCTCCGGGCATCGCATCTACTACGCGAGCAAGTTGACTTCCCAAGTTTAGGCGGGGTATGATTTACAGTTATCCCGTTTGTGTATTTACTAATTTACAAGGCCAGGAATACATGCCTATCGTTCGTCTGAAGGAAAACGAGCCCTTTGAAGCCGCCCTTCGCCGCTTCAAGCGCACTATCGAGAAAAACGGTCTTCTGACCGAACTGCGTTCGCGCGAGTACTACGAAAAACCCACGGCAGAGCGCAAGCGCAAGCATGCTGCCGCCGTCAAGCGCCACTACAAGCGTATTCGCAGCCAACAACTGCCCCCGCGTCTGTATTGATTGATACCTGAATCCTTCATACAGGATCTCC
>CAZPYF010000261.1:0-3049 GCA_964590015.1 uncultured Burkholderiaceae bacterium | reverse complement strand
AGGAAATGGAAGCCATCACGCAGGGCGGCTTCGGCGGCCTGGGCATTGAAATCGGCAGCGAAGAGGGCCAGCCGAAGGTGATTTCGCCCATTGAAGACACCCCGGCCTTCCGCGCCGGTATTCTGTCGGGCGACCTCATCACGCATATTGACGGCAAGCCCACCAAGGGCATGACGCTCAGCGAAGCCATCAAGCTCATGCGCGGTGAACCGCAAACCAGCATCGTGCTCACCATCAGCCGTACCGGGCGCGACAAACCGTTTGACGTCACCATTGTTCGCGACATCATCAAGGTGCGTAGTGTGCGCAGCAAGATGCTGCCCGACGACATCGCCTATGTGCGCATCGCCCAGTTCCAGGAACGCACCGCGCCCGACCTGGTACGCCACCTGAGCGACCTCGGTGCCGAGAAGGCGCCCAAGGGCCTCATTCTCGACCTGCGTAACGACCCGGGTGGCCTGCTCGACAGCGCCATCGCGGTCTCGTCGGCATTCCTGCCATCGAACGTGCTGGTCGTCTCCACCAAGGGCCGCATTCCCTCGGCGAATCGTGAGTACTATGCCAAGCCGTCTGATTACCTGCGCAACTACATCATGTCGGGCGAAGAAGACTATCTGGCCGATGTCGTTGGCTGGGCCAAGACGGTACCCATGGTGGTGCTGGTAAACGTGGGCTCGGCTTCGGCGTCGGAAATCGTGGCCGGTGCGCTCCAAGATCACGACCGCGCTACGGTGATGGGCAACCGCACCTTCGGCAAGGGTTCCGTGCAAAGCGTGCTGCCATTGGGTGAAGACACCGGCATCAAGCTCACCACGGCGCGTTACTACACCCCCAGCGGTCAATCGATTCAGGTGAAGGGCGTCACGCCCGACATCACGGTCGACGACACGGCACAGGGCAACCTGTTCCGCCTGCCACGCGAGGCCGATTTGCAGCGCCACTTGTTGAACGGCAACTTCGACGAGGAAACGCTGGCTGAACAGGAAGAAGTCACCATCGACGTCTCGCGTATGTTCGAGTTCGGAGGCGACGAAGACTACCAGCTCAAGCAGGCCGTCAACCACCTGGAAGGCCGCCCAGTCGAGCGGAATGATCCGGCGTTGGTCGCTCAGGCCAAGGCCGAACGCGACGCGTCGCGCGCGGCCGACGACGAGCAAGCCATCACGCCTCAAGCGCCCGGCAGCCTTCCTGTTCCGCCCGAGAAAATGAATCCGGCGGGCGAAAAAAAAAACTCAATGAGGCGCCCTGAGGCGGGTGCGGAACACTACCGCATCACGCCTCATGGTGTGGAACGGGTCCGGCCTTGAAGCCTGCCGCGGCTCATGAACGACGACCAGCTTCTGCGCTATGCGCGGCATATTCTTCTCGATGAGTTTGGTGTCGAGGGCCAGGAGCGGCTGAACGCCGCCCGGGTCCTGATCGTAGGGGCCGGCGGGTTGGGTTCGCCGGCCGCTCTGTATCTAGCGGCCGCCGGGGTAGGCGAACTGGTGCTGGCCGACGATGATGAGGTGGATCTCAGCAACCTGCAGCGGCAGATCCTGCATGGGCAAAGCCGGCTGGGCATGCCAAAGGCCGAGTCGGGGCGCCTTACACTCGCGGCTCTGAACCCCGAGGTCACGGTGCAGCCGCTGGTTCAGCGGCTCGACGACGCCGCGTTAATCGAGCAGGCCGGCAGGGTCGATCTTGTGCTCGACTGCTGCGACAACTTCGCCACTCGCCATGCCGTCAATCGCGCCTGCGTGGCCACGCGTAAGCCGCTGGTCTCGGGCGCTGCCATCCGGTTTTCAGGGCAAGTCAGCGTATTTGATCTCCGCGACGACAATACGCCGTGCTATCACTGCCTGTTTCCGGAAGCTGAAGACGTTGAAGAACTACGCTGCGCCACCACAGGGGTGCTGGGGCCGCTGGTGGGCGTTATAGGCGCTACGCAAGCCATAGAGGCCATCAAGCTGCTGGCCGGCATGGGCGAGCCCCTGGTGGGCCGCTTGCTGTGCCTCGATGCGCTAACGCTGACGTGGCAGACCCTACGCTATAGCCGCGATCCGGCTTGCCCGGTGTGCGCGAATCGGCCTTCTACGAGCCGCTGATTTCCCGATGGCGCCCAACCAGTAGCTGCCCCACCCGATTCACTCGCACATCCACGTAGTGGCTGCGGCCATGAAAGCGGGCGTTGTGAGGCGTGGTGGGATGGTGACTCAGCACCGTGCGCATGCCCACCTGCCGGGCACTACGCAAGTTGGCCAAGGTATCGTCAACCAGCACGACCTGGTGCGCCGGCACGCGAAGCCGGGCCAGCAGCTGACGCATCATGGCGACAGACGGTTTCGTCTTCAAGCGCCCCTGCAGCCGCATATGGTCGATTGACCAGAGGCCCTCGAACGCCTGCAGCAAGCCCAGCGCGTGCAGCACCTTACGCGCATAGCTCTCGGGTGCGTTGGTCAGCAGAATTTTACGGCCGGGCAGGCGAGCCAGTTTCTGCGCCAGGCCGGTCTCTGAATGCACCAGCGGCGTTACATCGAAATCGTGGCTGGCTTCAAGAAAGTCGGTAGCGGCGATGCCATGGTGGCGTTCCAACCCAATGGCGGTGGCGCCGTAGCGGCGCCAGTATTCGAATCGCAGCGTGTCGGCTTCGGCCCGATCGAGCGTCAGACTGCGCATCATCGTGTCTGACATGGCGCTGTCGATGGCCTGGAAGATGTGGTGCGAGCAATCGTGCAGGGTGTTGTCGAGGTCGAACAACCACACGGTTTCGCCGCTGCCGGGCCGCCCGGCAGGCCGGCTGAGCCGGCGCCGCGCACGGGTGCCCCGTTTATCGGCGGGGCCCAGCCCGCCAGCGCCCCGCACACGTGCGGGGATGCGCGTATGCACCATGCGCGCTAGTGCGAGGTGATCATGGTACCGACGCCTTGGTCGGTCAGGATCTCGAGCAACAGGCAGTGGGGAACGCGGCCGTCGACGATATGCACTGAATTAACACTATTGCGGGCCGCATCAAGCGCCGAGGCTATTTTCGGCAGCATGCCGCCCGAGATCGTACCGTCGGCAAAGA
>CAZPYF010000260.1:0-3049 GCA_964590015.1 uncultured Burkholderiaceae bacterium | reverse complement strand
TGAACGCAAGTATTCGGGAGGTCAGCGTCGGCCAAAAATCGGCGCTTGGACTCGACCATCTTCCCGAATGGGGAGTGGCGGTGAAAGATCCAAGTGGCGAAGTCGTCGACCTGTTTGGGCAAGTTCAATACGACGTTACACCGGCTGGTAATGTCGTCGTACCAGGCTACGTGGCCCCTATGAACACGCAGCTGGAGGTCGTTTCGCAAAACGAATGGGCGAAACTTTCCACCGGGCAACTCCAGCCGCAATATAAACCGTTAGCGGATCTTCCCGGAGCAGTCGGAAAGGCGACGGAGTTCCTTGCTAACGAGTTTTGCGGCAAAAAGAATCGGCCCTCAATAATCAGCCTGAGCCTAGTTGCAGGTGTCGAAGGCACAATATACTTCGCCACTGCAAAAACCGAGGTTGGCTCAAATGTCACGTGGGAGTTCCGCGAAGACATATGCCCTCGCTATGGGCTCGAAGGCGAGGACATTGGTTTCCGCTAGCACGTGGCTGAAGAACGCTCTGTCTGCAGAACACATTCCGCCAGCCATCCGACAAGATGACGAGCAGCGCCCCGGCCGGTTCACTCACCAAGCCAGGGGCGCGCCGCACTACTACTTGATCTCTTCGATTTCCCGAACTTCCGACTTGTTGATCTGCATTTCCTTGCCGTCTTTCTCGTAATTCACGAAGCCGGTGTCTTCATCCACCTCGGGGCGATCGGCGGTGGGAATGGCACGCCCGTCGCGGGTATGGATCTGAGAAGGATTCGAGCACGCGGCCAATGTAGCGAGCGTGGCAACGGCAACAGCCATCATTGCGGGACGTGCAAAATGCGTCGATTTCATGAAAACTCCTGGTTCTATCGAGACAATGCCTCGATAGCAAGGGCTATGCCGGAACGCTCAGACGGTCTGCCGACAGGGCGACCTCTTTTTGTTCTTCCAGCTGGCTCAGCCGGCGGTTCAGTGCTTCGCTGATCGACGCGTAGGCGGTGCTACCCAAGGCAAGTCGCAAGGGCGGGTTCGGTAAATCTGCAGCGGCAATCATGGCGTCGACGGTTCTGGCGGCATCGCCCTTGATCGCAAAGTCGCCCGAGGCGACGCCGCGGCGCACGTCGCCGGCCGGTGTGTCGTCGTAGCAGGGCATGATCTGCGCGCGATCCATTCCTTCAACGAAATGGGTGCCAGTCGGCCCAGGTTCGACAATCAGAAAATCTACGCCGAACGGCGCGACCTCTTGCGCCACCGACTCGACGAAGCCTTCGATTCCCCATTTGCTGGCGTGGTAAAGGCTGAAGTTCGGGTAAGCGATCTGGCCACCTTCCGAAGACACTTGAACGATGCGGCCCCCGCCCTGCTGGCGCAGGTGTGGCAAGACCGCTCGAATCAGCTGAATCGAGCCGACCAGATTTGTGGCAATCTGCCGCTCGATTTGTGCGTCAGAAGCTTCCTCGGCAGCACCGAACAGGGCGTACCCCGCGTTGCTCACCACGACGTCGATCTGACCGACACGTTGGAAGGCATGCCTGACGGCTTCGTTGATAGCGGGTGTGTCCGTGACATCCAGCGTGAGCACGTGCAGCTGATCGCCATACGCTTCTTTTAGTGTGGACAACGCGAAGGGTCGCCGAACCGTTGCAACGACACGATCGCCACGCGCGAGCAAGCGTTCCGTAAGGAGCCGGCCAAGGCCGGTTGAGGTTCCGGTGATAAACCATGTCTTAGTCATAACTTGAGTCCTAGAGAGAAAGAAAATGAACCGCTAAGACCATGGTATGGGGTTACGATTGTGATGAGAATGGCCAATAAATCGCACGAGGTGGTGAAATAAACTCACCAATTGACCCGCCAAGCCTTAAAGACCTGCACGCCTTCATGGCGGTGGCAGAGCAGCGCAGTTTCCGGCGCGCGGCTGAACTATTGGGCGTCACGCGCTCGTCGCTCAGCCATACCCTGCGTGCGTTGGAAGGAAAGCTGGGCACACGCCTGTTGCATCGAACGACACGTAGCGTGGCACTCACCGAAGCCGGCGAACAGTTTCTCGCCCGCCTTAGCCCACTGCTAGGCGACCTGGGTCAGCTGGTGGAGGAAGTCGCCGGCGCACAAGGGCGCACGACCGGCACACTGAAGATCAATGGCAACGAAGCGGCGATTCGGCTGCTACTTGAAACCTTGGTACCGACGTTCCTTGTGCGGTATCCGGACGTCCGGCTCGACCTCACTGCGCAAGGCCAGATGGTCGATATTGTCGAACAAGGATTCGACGCGGGAGTGCGATTCGGCGACGCGGTACCCAAAGATATGGTGGCCGTGCGCCTGGGCCCCGACGTGCGCTTCCTCACCGTGGCGTCTCCACGATATTTAGCCGGCCATACGACGTTGGAAACGCCCGACGAGCTAGCCGGACATCAATGCATTCGCCACCGTTTTCCAAGCGGGAAGCTGTATCGATGGGAGTTCAATAAACAGGGCCAAGAGCTGGTTCTTGACGTACCGGGCGCCCTCACTCTGGATAACCACCAGTTGATGGTGGAAGCGGCAGTGGCCGGCGTGGGCATAGCCTACGTTCTGGAGTCTTATGCCCGCCCCTATATCGAAAGGGGCGACTTGGTGCCTGTGCTTGAGAGCTGGTGCCCGACCATTCCGGGTTTAATGCTGTATTACCCAAGCCATCGCCATGTGCCGGGAAGTTTGAGGGCGTTTATCGATTTGGCTAAACGCATCTACCGATAGCCCAGGCCCATCACGTAGTCGCGCAGGAACACTTCGTTGTTCTCAACTTCGCTCAACATCGTCTCGAGCGCATCATTCACGTACAGCACCCCGAGTGGGCGCCGATCATTGCCCACTACGGGGACCTGCTTCAAGGCATTTTGCTTCATCAGCGCCCAGACCTCCGACAACGACTGTTCGGGCGAGCATGACTTCACGTCTCGCGTCATGATGTCGGAAACCCGCGTCGTACAACTGCATCCGGTGCATGTGCTGATCTCCCGAACGACATCGGCTTTGGTCACAACGCCGGCCGTCTGACCCTCGGGGTTGCATACGACGACAAG
>CAZPYF010000259.1:0-3061 GCA_964590015.1 uncultured Burkholderiaceae bacterium | reverse complement strand
GATGAAGTCAGATGACAGAGTCATGCCGGGCCGTGCAGCGCGCAAGCGGCGCACGATGGATTTGAACTCGAGCGCGGTATAGCCACGCTTCATGGCGGCCAGAATACGGTCGCTTCCTGCCTGCACCGGCAAATGCAGAAATGGAACAAGTTTTTCGAGCTTGCCGTGCGCCTCGATCAGGCGCGAGGTCATTTCCTTGGGATGCGAGGTGGTGTAGCGGATGCGCTCGATTCCGGGAATCTCGTGCACGTATTCCAGCAACATGGCGAAGTCGGCGATGCCGCCGTCGTGGTCAAGCCGGCCACGGTAGGCGTTCACGTTCTGCCCGAGCAGCGTGACTTCCTTCACGCCCTGATCAGCCAGGTCGGCCACTTCGATCAGTACGTCTTCGAATGGGCGCGACACTTCCGGCCCGCGTGTATACGGCACGACACAGAAACTGCAGTACTTGCTGCAGCCTTCCATGATCGACACAAACGCCGTGGGGCCGTCGATACGGGCGGGAGGCAGCGCGTCGAACTTCTCGATTTCCGGGAAACTGATGTCGACTTGAGAATGCCCGGAACGCTGGCGGCGCGCGATGAGCTGGGGTAGCCGATGCAGGGTCTGCGGGCCGAACACCACGTCGACGTACGGGGCGCGGCTCACGATGGCCTCGCCTTCCTGGCTGGCGACACAGCCGCCGACACCGATCACAAGCGCGGGATTCTGTTGCTTCAGGTGGCGCACGCGGCCGAGATCCGAGAACACCTTTTCTTGCGCCTTCTCGCGCACGGAACAGGTATTGAACAGGATGATGTCGGCTTCTTCAGGAGTGTTGACGACTTCGGCGCCATGCGACTCTCTGAGCACGTCGACCATTTTGTCGGAGTCGTACTCGTTCATCTGGCAGCCGAACGTGCGTATGTAAACCTTGCTGCCTTTACGTACAACGCCGGGAACCTTCGTGTCGCCCGACGGGTGTGCGGCGGAAGCCGGCTCGCTCAACTCTGAAGCGGCGGAAGATGTACTAGGCGCCGAAGGCAGAACTGCCGGTGTTTCCGGCTCTTCGGGAAGGATCAGTGTGGAGACGGGGCCGGGTTGAGCAGGCGCCGGGGCGCCGGCAGGCGCGCGCTTGATTGAGGTTTCTTGCATGGTTCGGGCCGTGACGGGTGTTTATCCCGGGGGCGATGATTCAGGAACCTTTAATTGTACCCGCCAATGCGAACCCGCCGTCGCGTGTCAACACGGCGACGGCGGGTGGATGCCAGCCTGGGCGGTAGGGGGCGTTGCGACCAACGGACGCCCAGCCCGAGATGCGTGACTAGACGATTTCCGCGGCGGGGTCTTCCTTCTTGGGCGCCTTCACCAGATCTTCGCGCTTGACGCCTAGCCACATGGCAATGGAAGCGGCAACGAATACCGAAGAATAGATACCGAACCAGATACCGATGGTGAGGGCCAGCGAGAAGTAGTGCAGCGTAGGCCCGCCGAGGAAGAACATCGACAGCACCATCATTTGCGTGGACGCGTGAGTGATGACGGTACGCGAAATGGTTTGCGTGATGGCGCTGTCGATCACCTCGCGCACGCTGGTCTTGCGCTGCCTACGGAAATTCTCGCGAATTCGATCCATGATGACCACGGATTCGTTCACCGAGTAACCGAGCACCGCCAGTACCCCGGCCAGCACTGAAAGCGAGAATTCCCACTGGAAAAAAGCGAAGAAGCCCAGGATGATGACCACGTCGTGCAAGTTGGCCACCACGCCGGCCACAGCAAACTTCCACTCGAACCGGAAGCCGAGGTAGACCATGATGCCGATGACCACCACCAACAAGGCCATGAGCCCGTTCTCGACGAGTTCACGCCCCACTTGCGGCCCAACGAACTCTACGCGTCGTAATTCCACGTCGGGCGAAGCGGCCTGCAGCGCGCCCATTACGGCCTCGCTTTGCATGGCGGACGTTTCGCCTTCGCGTATGGGCAGGCGGATCATGACGTCGCGCGAGGTGCCGAAGTTCTGCACCTGGAAATCGGAATAGCCGAGGTCGCCCACCACTGAGCGCACTTCGTCGAGCTGGGCCGCCTGCGGGTAGTTCACCTCCATGACCGTGCCGCCGGTGAACTCGATCGAGAGGTGGAAGCCGCGCGTAACGATGAAGAAAACGGCCAACACGAAGACCAGGATACTGATCAGGTTCAGCACCAGCGCGTGGCGCATGAACGGAATCGTGCGGTGAATGCGGAAAAATTCCATGTTGCGTACTTGCCTTTTAAGGGAGGGCGCCGCAGCGCCGACCTATGATCAGTCTTTCGGTTTCCAGACCTGCCCGATGGAGATGGACTGCAGCTTGCGCCGCGAGCCATACCAAAGATTCACGAGCGCGCGCACGCCGACGATCGACGAGAACATCGACGTGAGAATTCCGATGCAGTGCACGACGGCGAAGCCACGTACCGGGCCCGTGCCAAACGCCAGCAGCGCCACGCCCACGATAAGGGTCGTGAGGTTCGAGTCGACAATGGTGCCCCAGGCTCGCGAAAACCCCAGATTGATGGCCTGTTGCGGAGGATGCCCCGCTCGCAACTCTTCGCGTATGCGTTCATTGATGAGCACGTTCGCGTCGATGGCCATGCCCAGCGTGAGCGCGATGGCCGCAATGCCCGGCAGCGTGAGCGTGGCCTGCAGCATCGAGAGCACGGCCAGCAACAGCAGCACGTTGAACAGCAGGCCGGCCGTTGAGAAAAGACCGAACAACCGGTAATACAGCATCATGAACACCGCGATGGCAATGAAACCGTACAGCGTGGAATCAAAGCCCTTCTTGATGTTGTCGGCGCCAAGGCTCGGGCCAATGGTGCGTTCTTCGATGATCTCCATGGGCGCCGCAAGCGAACCAGCCCGCAGCAGCAACGAGATATCGGCCGCTTCCTGTGCATTCATGCTGCCGGAGATCTGTACCTGGCCGCCCGGGATTTCACTGCGAATAACCGGGGCGGTAACGACCTGGCCCTTGCCTTGTTCGAACAGCACAATGGCCATGCGCCGGCCGATGTTGTCGCGCGTGACATCGCGGAA
>CAZPYF010000258.1:0-3067 GCA_964590015.1 uncultured Burkholderiaceae bacterium | reverse complement strand
CAGCCGACATGGCGCTGGTCATGGCCGAGCGCAGCGGCACTGGGAACGCGCCTTGGCCATGCCGCCTCACCCATTCAAACCACTCAGGATGCAGCCGGGGCTCAAGCATCTCGGCCGCCACGGAGCGCCCGTCATAGCCATAGAGTTCGGCAAGCCCCGTCTTGCGACAGGCTTCGCATCCCTGCACATTGCGCCGGCGCAGCGTCTCGATTGGGCCGGGGAAGGCCGCCTCAAGATCATCGAGCCATGCTGCGTCAACCAGATGCCCGGGCCGTTTCAGATGTACCGCGCAGACACACAGGCGCGGCAGCAGCGCCTGCCAGACCAGGAGCTTCAAGGCACCGGGCATCGCCAGAAAGTCGCGCGACACACCAATGAAGTCGGATGCCAGCCGCTCAGGAATAAAAGCCACGGACGGTGCGTGAACGGTGGTGTAAACATTCACGCCGGAACCGGCGAGATCCATGAATGCCAGACCTGTCTCGCGGTCGCGCACTTCCCCCAACAGCACGTCGCTCATGGCCGAACGCTTCAATGCCCTCAGCTTGGTGGCGAACGCCGCGTGCGCATCAACATCAAGCCGGCGAGCGATGGAGTTCTGTATGGCCCGTGGAATCGTGTACTCCACCGGATCCTCGATGGTGACGACCTTACGGTCGTCTGGAAGGCGGGCAATGAGCGACGCCAAGGTGGTGGATTTGCCTGAACCGACCGTTCCGGCGAATACCACTGCACCGCCTCCGGAATGCAACGCGTGCTCCAGCGTGGCGATCTGATCAGGTAGATAGCCCAGTTGTTCAAGCGGCGGGATACTGGCCGCGCGGTTCTTTTCGAGCAGGCGAAGGCACACACTGGGCCCCTTCTCGCTTGCAAGCGACGCCCAGCGCAGCATGACGTCGCGGCCAGCGTAGCGGCGCGAGAGGCTGCCCTGTTGCTCGGCACCAGCATCAAAGACGGCACCGTTACCCCCGGAGATGTCCATCCAGGCGACCGACAACATTTCAAGTAACGTGCGAGTGGGCATACGTCGAAAGCACTCGGGCGCCACGTACCGGCCGCACAATGTGTACTTCACTTCAGACTCAGCCTCGTGCAGATTCACGTTCAGGTGCAAGTCGCTCGCGCCATTCAAAACGCCCCACTCCACAAGCCCATGAAACGCCTCCTCGAGAGCACCCCGCCCGGCCACTAACGCGGACTCGCCGCTCGGTTTGCGGAACGCGTCGCGCGCTACGGCCAACAACACGCCGGCATTCAGAACATAGCGAGCCGGATCGGCAGCGACATAACCTGCCTGCTCGATACGTCGGGCCAGTTCGTCGGCCTGATCGCTGCCGACGTGCTCGGCGAGCGCGAATATTGCCGCCGAGCCGTCTTCCAGCTCTACCGGGCAGAGTCGGGCCGCCAACGATTCAACGCCGAACTCGGCGCTCATTGAACGCCGCAGTGCCGGCTTGAGCTTCAGCAACGCTTCGGTATCCGGCAGCATTCCCGCCTGGATCGCGGCATAGCGCTCGGTCGCACCGGCATGACCCGCATCCTGTAAGAGGAACGGTCGCCGCCCCGTGAGTCGCGCCAACATTACTGACGCCCCGAAGAGAGGCACAGCTGTGTTTCTTCCGACTGATGTTCCAATTCGATGCAGCGACCCGCCAGCTTCTTGAGCCGGTAACCGTGGCGATCATTCTGGTGACCGACCGGAAACGGCTGCCCGCTCACGAAAAGCAAACCCCGTTCGCCTAGCCGCACCTCGGCGAACAGTCGGTTCCCGACCCCATAGATGCCCACCAAACGAAGCGCATCGTGATGTGCCGACGCTTCGCTTGTGATGCGCGAGGGTATGACGCCGCCGCTGCGGCTTTCGGCACCCTGCCCCCGCTTGCGCCTTGCGGCTTCAAGCGCCAGCTCGGCGTCGAGGCGCATGAGTTCGCGCACCGTAAGCTGCTCGGTGGCCAGAGCCGTGCTTGCGACGGCGCTAGCGGACGGCGACAGAATCATCAACGGACACATGAGCAAGGGGATACGGATCGTCGATTTCATAAAGCACTCCCGACAACGAAACACGCAGGCCGCTCTGGCGTACGGTAGGCTGATCCACCGGTGCAACCTGCAGAAGAAGGCGCTCCCAACTGACGTGGGCGGTTTCAGGTAGTAAAAGACCCAGAGAGCGTAAGGGCGCCCGCACGCGTAGCGCCCGTCTCCGGTAACCCGCAGTACCTTGCGGCCGCGCTATGGGGCGTAGCTGTGCATCAAGCGGCGGCCGAAATGGCAGCACCTGCGGCGCTTCAAGCCTCAGCTCGGTGAAAGCGGGCAACATTGTCTGGAGCGCACTGACGAACCACGCTTCGTTCTGGTGCGGGCGCCGCAAAGCCGCTGTGGCGAGCGGCACGACTGGCATCGGTGCTGACCATGCGGCTTCAGCGCCTTCCAATGGGTCGAACGTGACGCGCCACGCCGGCAAAGCCGCCGAGAGAAAGTCGAGGTTGTCGCTGCCTGCGTCGCGCCGATACCGCGACCGACACGCCCATTGCCCGCTGCCAGGTCGACATTCGATCTGGGTTAGCCGCCATCCCGCAACGACGGCCGGCACCTCGTAAAGCGCTTCCAATAACGCATGCAACCCCGCCACACCGTGAACATTATGGGAGCGGGCCGATGCAGAGATAACCTGCTTCCAGGCGGCCGTAGCGTCGACGATGCCGGCGTCGGAGATGCCCTCAGGTGCCGGCCAGAAGCGCGTGACAAGCAACCAAAAGAGAACGACCCCGATCATCGCTGTCGCCACAAGCATGACCCCCGTTGCCCCCGCGATCTGTCGTACGCGGGTCAGCGCCCCGCGCTCGCGGGCAACATCGAAGAGCGCCTCAAGCAGACTGGTGGAGGCCTGATTCTCGTCATGCACGTGCAGCCCAGGGTGCGCCTCGCGCAGCACTCGTAGCGTCTCGTGCGCTTGCGATACCGATGTGAACACTTGATCGGTACGGGTCATGACCGCGCCTTCGTGCACGGCCACCAGCCAGTGCCGCTCGCCAGGGCAACAATGCTGTCGCCGTGTCGCCCGCTTTGG
>CAZPYF010000257.1:0-3067 GCA_964590015.1 uncultured Burkholderiaceae bacterium | reverse complement strand
GATGCCTATCTGGGTCGCGCCTTTGTGGGTGACGGCGTGGCCACTATGGTCTCGGTTCCGTGGGCGGCACGGGTGTCACGACGTACGCCGAGAATATCGGGGTCATGACGGTGACCCGTATTTATTCCACCTTGGTTTTTGTTGTGGCGGCCTTCATAGCCATCTGCCTGGGCTTTTCGCCCAAGTTCGGCGCGCTCATCCAGGCGATTCCCGGGCCGGTACTCGGTGGGATGTCGATTGTCGTGTTTGGCCTCATCGCGGTGGCCGGCGCCCGCATCTGGGTGGTGAATCAGGTGGATTTCAGCGACAACCGCAATCTGATCGTGGCCGCAGTAACCCTCGTGCTGGGGGCGGGTAACTTCACGGTGCAGTTTGGTGATTTCAAGCTCGACGGCATCGGTACGGCCACCTTCGGAGCGATCCTGTTGCACGCCCTTTTGCGAGGCGGCGGGTCGCCGAACCCAGTGCGCTAGCGCTTTCAAAGGGTAATGTCGGGGGCTTGCAATTTCCCCCGACATTGCCGACAATAACTCCATACCCCCGGTTCACGTTCAGGCCGGGGTTTTGCTTTAGGCCGACCCCGGCGCCATCCCCCACACGACATTTCAGGCCGCACGAACGGCTCCGTTTCGTGCCCGGCGCGTCAGGCCGCTTTAAATACGTCCGTCTGTCGGCGCTCCTCTCCCGGAGCGTCTTTTACTTTTGATTCAGGAAATAGTATGTCCGCGATTCCGTTGACTGTAGGTGGCGCTGAGCGCTTGCAAGCCGAACTACACCGTCTGAAAACGGTGGATCGCCCCGAGGTGATCAATGCCATTGCGGAGGCCCGCGCGCAAGGCGATTTGTCCGAGAACGCTGAATACGATGCCGCACGCGAACGCCAGGCGTTCGTTGAAGGCCGCATAAAAGAACTGGAAGGCACGCTCTCCAACGCCCAAATCATCGATCCCACCGCACTCGACGTCGACGGCCGCGCTGTGTTCGGCGCCACGGTCGAAATCGAGGAAATCGAAACAAGCGAGCGTTTGGTGTACCAGATTGTCGGTGATGTCGAGGCCGATATTCGCTCGAACAAGATTTCGGTGTCGAGCCCTGTGGCCCGTGCGTTGATTGGGAAGGGCGAGGGTGACGTCGTTGAGGTGCAAGCCCCCGGTGGTACCCGCGAATACGAAATTATTTCGATCAGCTATATTTGAGCCGCTAAGGCGGCACGCTGCCGCCGCGGTGTGCCGATAAGCCCGTGCTCACATGCTGCACGGGCTTTTTCGTTACTTCACGCTTCGTTCGCTTGCCTTAACGGCCCCGGCGGCCGCCGGCACGCAGAGACAACGCGCTGCCGACACGGCGACGCGGTATGCGCGGTGCGCCGGCGCCTCGAGCGGGTATGCGTGCACGGGGCGGTTTGTTTTCCAGAGCCGTATCGTCGTGCGACGGGTCGGCATCACGCAGCTTGGCTCGACGCGCTTTCTCGTCGCGGCGCGTAAGGGTCTGCCCCGTGGCGGCCAGCTTCTTGGGCGTATGCGGTTCGGTGGGTTTACGCACGGCACGGGTGGGCGTTTCTTTCTGCACGGGCAACACCGACTTTTTCGCGTCGGGCTCGGGCCGGTATATGATTAGCGTCTTGCCAAGATGATGCACGGTGGCGCACGAAAGCGTGTCGCAAATCGTTTCCAGCATGGCAATGCGGGCGTCGCGTTCATCGCCGGCGACACGCACCTTGATCAACTGGTGCGCTTTCAGGTTCAGGTCGATTTCCTTGAGTACGGATTCAGTCAGACCCCGATCGCCAATCAGCACGACGGGACGCAAGGGGTGGGCGGCTGCGCGAAGGGCGCTGCGCTCCTGGGAAGTAATGTCGAGTTTTGGCATGGTGGAATTGTACGGGAATGGCCAAGAAAAAATTTTCCAAAAACTGGGTTCAGCAGCATATTAACGACCCATACGTCAAACAGGCGCAACAGAAAGGTTATCGGGCTCGGGCAGCCTTCAAGCTGACTGAGCTCGTCGATACCGAGAAACTGCTGCGGCGAGGCGATGTTGTGGTCGACCTCGGTGCTGCGCCGGGCAGTTGGTCGCAGGTGGCGCGCGAACGTCTGGTGGGCGCAGGCGGTGAAATCGACGGGCGCATCATTGCTCTCGACATGCTGCCCATGGAACCCATCGCCGGCGTTGAGTTCCTCTTGGGCGATTTCCGTGAAGACGAGGTGCTGAAACAGCTCGAAGCGTTATTGGGCGGCACAAAGGTCGACCTTGTGATTTCCGATATGGCCCCCAACTTGTCTGGAGTGAGTTCGGCCGATTCGGCTCGCATCGAGCATGTCTGCGAACTGGCCATGGAGTTTGCCTGTGCGCATCTCAAACCCGAGGGAACGCTCATTGTGAAGGCATTTCACGGCAGCGGATTCTCGCAGATCGTTAAGAGTTTCAAGCAGCATTTCATCCGTGTGGTCGAGCGCAAGCCCAAGGCGTCGCGCGACAAATCCTCTGAAACATTCCTGGTGGCGCGGGGGCTCAAGAACTGAGCGCTTTGCTTTCAGGTTTTTGTAAACAGGATGATCTCATTCGGGTAGAATGAACCCTTGACAGTATGCCAAGGGCACGCATGTCGCAGTTTCTAGGAGGTTGGCTTTGAACAACTCGTTTTCCAAGGTGGCGATCTGGATGGTGATCGCGCTGGTGCTGTTCACTGTTTTCAAGCAGTTCGACGGCCGTGCGCCCATCACCGACAACGTGACCTACACCCAATTCATGACCGATGCACAGGCGGGCCGCATCAACAAGGTCGATATCCAGGGCGACACGTTATATGTCACGCCTGATTCCGGCCGTCCGTACAGCCTTACTTCCCCCGGCGACCTCTGGATGGTGCCTGAACTCGTGAAGAACGGTGTGCAGGTGTCGGGCCGTGCCCGCGAAGAGCCGTCCTTCCTCACGAGCCTGTTCATCTCGTGGTTCCCGATGCTGTTGCTCATCGGCGTCTGGATCTTCTTCATGCGCCAGATGCAGGGCGGTGGCAAGGGCGGGGCATTCAGCTTCGGCAAGTCGCGCGCACGCATGCTCGACGAGA
>CAZPYF010000256.1:0-3091 GCA_964590015.1 uncultured Burkholderiaceae bacterium | reverse complement strand
ACCGCGAGCGGCCGTGCCGATCGCCGCTGACATGGCAGAACCGAAGAGCGCTATGCTCACCAACGCGCTGAGCGCCCAAACCGCCAACCCGTGCGCTGTATCACGGAAGTACACCTCGTCAGAATAGGCAGGCGCCCACATCGGCCGCAGGCGGCCCGTCACATAGCCCGCGACGCCATACGCAACGATCTGAACAATGAACAGCCAGATGATTGCGCCCATGCCAATCTGCCCCGCGCTAGCGCCTTCGCCTTCGTTGGGTGACATGGCCACGAATCCGAGGCCAATGCCACCGGTTATGAGGGTGATCGACAGTGCGGCCGCAATCACGGTGCCGGCAAATACGGCGGCCCAGGATATGGCGGCGCGGGGGCGGTACCAGCCAGTCGCCGGTTCACCTGTTGGGGTAACGCTTGAATAGGCCATGAGGCGCTCCTCGTTGTAATGATTGGATGGGAGGGAACCGGTAACCGGCTTAGAACAACAGCGCGATCAAGATGATGATTGGAATGGGAACGCCCACCAGCCACAGCAATATCGAACGCATAGGTACCTCCTGAATTGAAGATGCGATTCCCTAAGCAAGAAGCGGGCCGCGCGTAACGATAGGCTTCATGTAAACTCGGATGCTCCCGCTAGCACCCATCCGGCGATACGGTGTATAGGCATGACAACCCTGCATTTGCTGTTCGACGAGTACTGGCCGCACCTTGCCCTCCTGCTGAGCATTACGGTCGGCGGCAGCGCCGCCATTCATGCCGCCATGACCAAGAGCGATGTAAGGGCTGCTATCGCATGGGTGGGGGTCATCATCATGTCGCCGCTGCTGGGGCCGCTCGTCTACCTGATAGCCGGCATCAACCGCATCCGGCACGATCAGATTTCCGACCAGCGCAACCGCAGCCTGCGCCAATACACTATTAATACAGCGCTGGCGCCCATCGATATTGCCCAGCTGGCGGCGCCGCAATTCACATCACTGCACACTCTCAGCAACCGCGTCAGCCGGTTCGCGCTGCGTGCGGGTAACCATGTGCGCATTCTGCGCAGTGGCGACGAGGCGTATCCCGCCATGATCGCGGCTATCGACGCCGCCGAACGCACTATCGCACTGTGCACCTATATCTTTGATAACGACTCGCAAGGCAAGCTGTTTGTCGAAGCATTGGCACGCGCACACAAGCGGGGCGTCGAAATACGGGTGCTCATCGATGCCATCGGCGTACGGTACTCGGGGCCGCCGAACATTACGTGGTCGTTACGCCGCAACGGCATCCGGTACGCCTTGTTCATGACCAATCCCCTGGGTATACGCATGCCCTACGCCAACCTGCGCAGCCACCGCAAGATACTGGTGGTCGACGGCTGCATCGGGTTCACGGGAGGCATGAATATCCGGGAAAGCTTCGTCTCGACTGTTGCGGGCACCAAAACGGCCAACGACACGCATTTCAGAATCGAGGGGCCCGCGGTCGTTCAGCTCATGGCCGTGTTCGCCCACGATTGGGAGTTCACGACAAAAGAGACGCTCGCTTTCGAACGATGGGTGGCACACGACTGGAGCCCACCGCAGCCTCATGTGGCCGTTCGCTGTGTCCATTCGGGGCCCGACCGCTACGTGGCCAGCACCCATAACTTGCTGCTCGGCGCGTTCGCCGTGGCGCAACACCACATCCGCATTCAGTCGCCCTACTTTCTGCCCGACCAGGTGCTGTTGGGCGCCATCAACACCGCCGCACGGCGCGGCGTGCTGGTCGATATTGTGATTCCGGGGCAAAACAACCTGCGCCTGGTCAACTACGCCATGACCGCTCAGCTTGATCAGGTGGTTCGCGCCGGATGCCGCGTCTGGCGCGCCGCGGGCAACTTTAATCACTCGAAGCTCGCGACTATCGACGGCGCCTGGTCGCTGATCGGTTCATCAAACCTTGACCCCCGCAGCCTGCGGCTCAACTTCGAGCTCGACATGGAAATCTACAGCCGGCCAGTAGCCCGTCAGATCGAAGACCTGATCGACCTCGAGATATCCCACTCCGAGCTCGTGACATTAGAGTCGCTGGCAGCCATCCCCTTCCGAAAGCGCCTGCGCAATCGCATCATCTGGTTGGCCAGCCCGTATCTGTAGATGCGGCACGATCGTGATACGCCAGTCGACATGCGCCAGTATTCCTGCATAATTACGGAAGAATGCGTCACATTAATGATTAGGCATATCCGCTGCCCCGTATCCCACCGCCCCCATCATGCCCAAAACCGAATCGCTCGTCTTCAAGCAATGGTCAGAACAGTTGTTGGAGACAAGCCCGCCCCGCGCGAAATCTCTGGTCATGACCCTCTTTGGCGACGCCATTCTGCCCCACGGCGGCGCGCTTTGGTTAGGCAGCCTTATCCGTTTGCTGGCGCCGTTCGGCATCAATGACCGGCTGGTACGTACGAGCGTCTTTCGATTAGCTGAAGACGGCTGGCTCAGCGGCCGACGTGAGGGTCGGCGTAGCCTGTACACCCTGCGTGAAAGCGCCTTACCGCGCTTTACCCGTGCCTATAAACGGGTGTACTCACCCACCTATCTGGCATGGCCCGGCCATTGGACCCTTGTCTTTGCCACGACTGGCACGCTCAATCCGCAAACCCGCAGCGAGCTTCGAAAAGAACTCAGTTGGGAAGGCTTCAGCGCCCTGTCGCCCAGTGTCTTCGTTCACCCGAATCCTGACCACGAAACCTTGCAAGAAATCCTGAACACTTACGGCGTACGGCGCGATGTATTTGTAACCACGATGGCCCAGGCAGAAGGCATCGATGGCCGGCCTCTGCCCGAACTTGTGAACGAGTACTGGCCTCTTGATGAGATCAGCCGCAATTACGAAACCTTCATTGACCATTTCAGCGATCTGCCCGAACTCATCAAAAAGTCGCCGGCGGCACTGTCTCCGGAAGTGGCATTCATTATTCGTGGCTTGCTGATTCATGAGTATCGCCGCGCCCTGCTACACGACCCGCAGTTACCCATTGAACTGCTGCCGCAGGATTGGGCCGGCAAGCGGGCCTACGAGTTGTGCCGCGATCTTTACATCGCCACTTATCGACGCGCCGA
>CAZPYF010000255.1:0-3107 GCA_964590015.1 uncultured Burkholderiaceae bacterium | reverse complement strand
TGATCATGAGCCCGATGGCTCTGCAGTATGGCGTGCTGCAACGCCTGGACGATGCCGAGCGCATCGTGGCGCGCTGGGGCTGGGCGCGGCTCGCCGCGCTGCGCGACCGGGCCATGCGCGACGCGCTGGCCGATGACGAGGTAGCAGAGCTGTGCGGCGAGGTGATGGAGCTCGCACACGCCGGGCTCGCGCAAGAAGAGCAGTCGATGCTGGCCTATGCCCGCCATGTGCTCGGTACACGCCGCTGCGCGGCGGATCGCATGCTAGAGAGCTGGCGCCGTGCACCGCGCGGTGATGCCTCGAGCCGCCTGGCGTATGTGGCGGCGCGCCATGGGGTGATGGCGGGCGACGCGGGCGGCCGCACTGCCTAGCGTGCCTGAAGGCTGGCGCCGGCAAGCTGCTGCGGGGGCGGCTATTCGTAAACTTCGTCGGCGGCCAGCAGAATGTCGACCGGAGGATCGAAGCCGATGCGCCGGGCAGTAAGCAGGTTCAGGGCGATCTTGGGCGGGTCGACCCAAAGCTGACTCAGTTCGCGTGGGCTGGCACCATTAAATACACGTGCGATGGTTTCGGCGTGGAACAGCCCCACGTGCGATAAGTCGGCCTGGGCGATGCTCATCAGCAGGCCCGCTTCCACTTCGCGCGAGCCCGCCATGGAAAAGCTGGGAATCCGGGCATCGATGAGAATGCCGCCGATATCGCGAATCGACTTCGGCGTGACACCCTGGTGCGAGGTTACGTACACCGCTTCGACATGGCGCCCCGCCAGATCCTTGAAGCAGTTCACGGCATTGCTGATGGCCTCGGTCTGTTCGATGCTTGACGACGGCGCGTGGCAATGTTCGAGCTTGAAATGCAGTTCACGGGCGACTTGCTCGGCGGCGCCCACGGCGGCATAGGTGCGCCCGGCCTCGGAGTCTTCGTAAACCAGCCCTAATGATTCAAAGCCCACGATTTCATGAAACAGCCGGAGTTGGCGCTGGTAGCGTTCGGGTTCGATACGGGCATGCAGGTTGTCGCGCCCGCTATCGAGCAGGGAATCCGCGATGCCGGCGGCCAGGGCGTCGCTTACCGACCCGACCACTGTGGGAACGGGCGGCCCGAGCCGGCGCATGTCTTGCCCCGCCCAGGTGCCCATTGCAATGATCAGGTCGATATCCTTCTTGCCATGCAGGCGCTCGCTGATGGCTTGCCGCATCGGGGCGCGCTGATCGGTGTCGAAGTTGCCCGGCCGCCAGTAGGCATCGGGCACGAATTCCAGCCACTCGCTGCGCACGTTTTCTGTGATCCACTGCCAGAGCTGCGGGCCGGTGAGGTCTTCAGAGCGAGGTTCAGCCACGGTGAGCCAGCCCAGCACTTCCAGGCCGTCGATGATCTCGCCTAGTGTGAGCGGATATTCGGCGTAGTCACCGCTTTCCACATAGCCGATGCGCCAGCGCCCGCCGTCGTCAGGCGCGACGGGCGTGGTGGGATGCGTGGTGGCGATCGAGGCGCCACCAAAAATCAGCGTGGCTGCCAGGGTGAGCAAATAGCGAAGAATCATGTCGGCAATGTTCTGATAGCGATCAGAGTGATGTCGTCGGACTGCGGCGTATCTTGAACGAACTCGTGAACCCGGTCGAGCACGGCGTTGAGTACGCCGGCGGAATTGGCTCCGGCCAGTGGCGCGAGGGCGGCATACAGGCGGCGTTCGCCGTACTGGGCGTTGTCGGGCCCCACCGCCTCGGTGACGCCGTCGGTATAACCAATGAGCACTTCGCCCGGTTCGAGGCGGGAGTCGTGGCGCTTGTAGGGTAGCCCTTCTTGCACGCCGCATGCGGGGCCCGAGCGGCCGTCGAGCAGACGCAGCTCGCCCTGAGGCGTCAGCACGCACAGCTCGGAATGCCCCGCATTCGCCCATACTAGCCGGCCATCGGTCAGGTCGAGCACGCCTACGATGAGCGTGACAAACATCAGATTCGGGTTGTTGGTGGCCAACAGCGTGTTGATGCGGGCCATCATCACACCGGGGTCGGTTTCCGTTTCGGCAATGGCGCGGATCAGGGTCATGGTGCCGGCCATGAACAGTGCGGCCGGCATGCCTTTGTCGGAGACGTCACCTATGGCGAAGAGCAGGCGCCCGTCGGGCATCAGAAAGTAATCATAGAGGTCGCCGCCCACTTCCTTGGCCGGCACCATGGTGGCATTCAGATCGACGCGGGAGCGCAGTTCGAGGTCGGGCGGCGGAGGCAGCAGCCCCTGCTGAATCTCTTGCGCGATGCTGAGCTCGCTTTCGAGCCGTTCACGACTCGAGGTTTCCTCGAGCAGCCTTGCCACTTTTTCGCGCAGCTGCTCATCCATGTAAACAAAGGCGGCGGCGAGCCGGCCCACCTCGTCGGGCCGTCGACGCGGGAGGTCGATGATATGCGCAGGTAGATTGCGCCCCGCGCTGAGATCCTGTTCGGGCAAGGCGCGGGCGAAGTCACTGAGCTCGCGTAGCGGCCGGGTGAGTCGAACGGAAACAAAGGCGGCGACGGCCAAGGCCAGCGCCAGCACACCGAGCAAAAAGAGGCCCAACTGGTTGCGCAGTTCAGTGGCAGCCCGCGTGAAGTCGCGTTCGGGCACGGCCGCTACTAGGGTCCACCCCAAGGGCCGGAAGTAGGCCGAATCAATGCGCCAAGCGTCTTCGTGGCCCAGGGGGTCGAAATGCTGATGATGAATTGCGGCGCTGGGCGGCAGCTCATGCAACAGGCCCTGCAGCGTTTTACCGCTAACAGCGTCGACCGCGCCCAGCAGAAAACTATGAGAACGGGGCAGAGGTGTAATGAGCCGGCCGTCGTCGCCCAGAATAAACGCGAAACCCGATTCGGCCAGCCTCAAGCCGTCGAGCACATCGGCAATGGCGCTTTCGGTTTCGGCGCGGCGTCGTTCGATCTGTTGCACGACACCTTGCGCGTCGTCGCTGATCAAGACCATCCATCCCCATTCGGGCATGTAGGCCGCGTAGGCATAGCGTAGCGTCTCGCCGCCCACGATCGGGTCGGGCAGGCGATAGATGGCAAAGCTGTAGCCGCCGGCCCGCAGTTCCTGATGGAGCGATGCCGCCAGCGGCCGATCTTTGTAGTCGC
>CAZPYF010000254.1:0-3131 GCA_964590015.1 uncultured Burkholderiaceae bacterium | reverse complement strand
TGGAGAACCCACACAGCGCTTCGATGGTTCCATCAGGAGCCCGAAGGGGAATCTTGATCGACAGGAAGAAGTCGGACCCTCGGCCGTTGGGGCGAGGCAATTCTTCTTCCGCGACAATGCGTTCGCCGTTGTGAATCACACGAAGATCGGCGATGCGCATTCTGTTGACCACATCGTTGGGGAGATGGTCGGTGTCGGACGAACCCAGTAGGGTTTGCGGTGTGCACCCGAAGCGTTCGCAGAGCTGGCGATTGCCATAGGTATACCGAAGCTGCGTGTCCTTGATGTAGATGTAAGTGTCGACGCTGTCGAGTATCGTGTTCAGGCGCGCTTCGTTCGCGTTGAAGTGGCGGGTCTGACGGCGTACGCGTGCGACGAGCAGCAGCGTGCTGAGTGTCGTGACGACAAGTAGAACAAGCAAAATGCCGACGAGCCAACTCACTTCGGCGGGAAGGGCGGTGAGAGGCTGGGCTGCAGCGGGCGCAGCCGCCGCGCCCGCCGGCAGGCAGGCCGCCAGAGCCGTTCGGAATGCCCTGCGTCGACTGTGCATTGTGGTTCCTGGAAACTGCGAACGCGCGCTTAATGGTAACGATACACCACCAAACATTTCGCTTTATTCGCCTATACTGTTGCATCGTAGAGTGGCCCCTAGGCCACGTCAAGAAATCGCCCCCTCTGCGTCTCTAGAACGCCCAAGCGGCCCGTCGGCGGCCTCAAAACCGCCATTTCTACGGGCAAACCCCAAGAAAAATGCGGCTCTTCAATGATGCTACTGGCGGTAGGATACCTAGGTTCATTACAGTGAGCACCATGCCCATTGCAACGGTTATCCGCCGCTCAACAAACACGGGTCACGACCCAAGGAGTTCCCCTATGAAAAAAACGTTGAAGATCAAGTTAGGCAAGCACCTGGCCGTTAGCGCCGGTGCGGCCGCCATGTTCGCTGCGTTGCTCGCGCCGCTGCCTGCCGCTGCTCAGCAAAAGTTCGTGAGCATTGGTACCGGCGGTGTAACCGGCGTGTATTACGCTGCCGGTGGCGCCATCTGCCGCCTGGTGAACAAAGATCGCGCCGATCACGGGATCCGTTGTTCCGTTGAATCGACCGGTGGGTCCGTCTTCAACGTCAACACAATCAAGGCCGGCGAGCTCGACCTGGGCGTGGTGCAGTCCGACGTGGGCTACAACGCCTATAACGGCGACGGCCAGTTCAAGGATGCCGGCAAGTTCGAGAAGCTGCGTTCCGTGTTTTCGCTGCATCCCGAGCCGTTCACGGTCGTGACGCGCAAGGAAGCCAACATCAAGAGCTTCGACGATCTCAAGGGCAAGCGTTTCAACGTCGGCAACCCGGGTTCGGGCACTCGTGCTTCGATGGAGCAGCTGCTTAGCGCTCAAGGCCGCGACATGAGCTTCTTCTCGCTCGCCTCCGAATTGCGCCCCGACGAGCACGGCAGCGCGCTGTGCGACGGTAAGATCGACGGCTTCTTCTATGGCGTAGGCCACCCCTCGGCCAACATTCAAGACCCCACCACCAGCTGCGGCGCGCAACTGGTGTCGCTCACGGGCCCGGTGGTCGACAAGCTGGTTGACACCCACCCCTACTACGCCAAGGTCGAGATTCCGGCCGGTCTGTATCCCAACAACGCCGAAGCCACTGAGTCGTATGGCGTGTTGGCTACGTTCGTGACATCGTCCGATGTGCCAGACGAAATGGTTTACACCGTTGTGAAGGCCGTCTTCGAGAACTTCGACGACTTCAAGAAGCTGCATCCGGCTTTTGGCATCCTCGAAAAGGAAGCCATGGTGAAGAATGGCCTTTCCGCACCTCTGCACCCCGGTGCCGAGAAGTACTTCAAGGAAGCGGGCCTGCTGTAAGCTAACGGCCTCGCAGGCATGCCACCGGCTCGTTGTCGCTGGCATGCCCACTTACAAGACCCGCGGCTACCATGCGGGTGCGCCGGCGCCACAAGCGCCGGTATTTCGTTTGTCATGATGCACCCGCAGTCGATGTGATCCGTCGCCGATGGGGCATCGATCCACACCACGTATTGGGGAACACGAATGACCTCCAAGCCCGAGCTGACGCAGGAACAGCAGGCTGCCAACGCCGACCTTGAACAACTTGTCGCTGACGTCGACAGGGGCGGTCGCACCGTAGGCGGCATTACCGGCGCAGTCCTGTTTCTTGGGGCTCTGGGTTGGTCTCTCTTTCAGCTCTGGTATGCCTCACCGCTTCCGTTCACGTTCAGTTTCGCCATTTTCAACGACACCGAGGCGCGCGCGCTGCATCTCGGTATCGCCATGTTCCTGGGTTACCTAGCGTACCCGGCCAGCAAACGCTCGCGGCGCGATACGATGCCGTTCCACGATTGGGTGCTCGCCCTGGTGGCCGGTTTCTGCGGGTCTTATCTCTATATTTTCTATGGCGAGCTTGCCACGCGCCCCGGCATTCCCACCCAGATGGACATCGTCACGGCCGCCATCGGCCTGGTGCTGCTTCTGGAAGTCACTCGGCGTGCGCTGGGCGCCCCCATGGCCGTGCTGGGTGCCGTATTCGTGGCCTATGTCTTCCTCGGGCCCTGGCTGCCGGAAGCCTTGGCGCACCGTGGTGCTTCCATAGAGCGCCTGGTGTCGCACATGTGGCTCACTACTGAAGGGGTGTACGGCGTGGCGCTGGGCGTTTCCGTGTCGTACATCTTTATTTTCGTGCTGCTCGGCTCGTTGCTCGATCGCTGCGGAGCGGGCAACTACATGATGCAGGTGTCGTTCGCCTTGCTGGGCCACTTGCGTGGGGGCCCTGCCAAGGTGGCCGTCGTGAGCTCGGCCGTCAATGGCATCGTGTCGGCGTCTTCGGTGGCCAATGTGGTCACCGGCGGCATCTTCACGATCCCGCTCATGAAGAAGGCCGGCTACGGTGGTGTGCGGGCCGGTGCCATCGAAACGGCCTCGTCGGTCAACGGCCAGATCATGCCTCCGGTAATGGGGGCAGCGGCCTTCCTGATGATCGAGTACGTGGGCATTCCGTATACCGACATCATCAAGCATGCGCTCTTGCCGGCCAGTATCTCGTACGTGGCGCTGTTCTATATCGTTCACCTTGAGGCGCTCAAGCTGGGTATTCAACCCATGATGTC
>CAZPYF010000253.1:0-3133 GCA_964590015.1 uncultured Burkholderiaceae bacterium | reverse complement strand
CGGCATTGCCAACACCTTCATGCTGGCCGAGGGGCTGCCCGTGGGCAAGTCACTTGTTGAGGCCGATCAGGTGAACGAGGCTCGTGCCGTTATTGATGCCATGAAGCAGCGCGGTGCCGCCGTGCCGATTCCGGTCGATGTGGTGTGCGCCGAAATAATCAGTGCCACAGCGCCGGCCACAACGAAAGAGGCGTCGGAAGTCGGCGAGAACGACATGGTGCTGGATATCGGGCCACGCACCGCTCAAGCGCTTGCTGATATTCTGAAGCAGGCGGGTACTATCGTATGGAACGGCCCGGTAGGGGTGTTCGAGTTTGAAGCGTTTTCCAGCGGTACGGAAACCGTGGCCCGCGCGATCGCCGGCTCGCCCGCATTCTCGATCGCCGGTGGTGGCGACACATTGGCCGCCATTGCGAAGTACGGCATCGCGGACGATATCGGCTACATTTCCACAGGGGGCGGCGCCTTTCTCGAATTCCTCGAGGGGCGCACCTTACCGGCGGTCGCGGTACTGGAAGAACGCATGAAGGAGCACGAATGACGACAACGTACATGAACTTCATCGACAACGAATGGTCGGCCGCCTATGACGGGCATACCGTAGAAGTCGTAGACCCCTCCACCGGCGAGTCTTTTGCCGAAATTGCGCGATCCGGCGGCTCGGAAGTCGGTCGAGCGGTGCAGGCCGCTCGCAACGCGTTCAACGGTGAATGGGGCGCCATGGCGCCGGCGGCGCGCAGCCGTTTGCTGTTACGCATTTCGCAGGCGCTGCTTGATCATGTCGATGAGCTCGCTGCCCTGGAACAGCGCGATACCGGCAAGCCTTCGAGCCAGGCGCGCGGCGATGCGCTGGCGGCGGCCCGCTATTTTGAGTTCTATGCGGGCGCCGTCGACAAGCTGCATGGGCAGACCATTCCTTACCCGCAGGAATTCACCGTCTTCACGCTGCGTGAGCCGCATGGTGTCACCGGGCATATCGTGCCCTGGAACTATCCGTTGCAGATTTTCGGCCGCAGCGTGGCTGCGTCGCTCGCAGCGGGTAACGCGTGTGTGGTGAAACCGGCCGAAGACGCCTGCTTGTCGCTGCTGCGGGTCGCACAACTACTTGCCGATGTAGGCCTGCCTGCGGGCGCGTTGAACATCGTAACCGGCCTGGGTGCTGAAGCCGGTGCGGCGTTGGCCGCACACCCGGGAATCGATCACATTTCCTTTACCGGGTCGCCGCAAACGGGGCAAATCGTTCAGCAGGCCGCCCTGGCCAACTTTGTGCCGGTCACGCTCGAACTGGGTGGCAAGTCGCCCCAGCTGGTGTTTTCGGATGCCGACATCGATGCGGCCCTGCCAGTGTTGCTAAACGCCATTATTCAGAATGCCGGTCAAACCTGTTCGGCCGGTAGCCGTGTGCTGATCCAGCGCGCCATCTATTCCGATGTCATGAGCCGCCTGGCAGAGCGCTTCGAAGCCACCCGTACCGGTGCCGCCACCGATGACCCCGACTGCGGGCCGCTGATCAACGCCCGCCAGCTTACGCGGGTACACGGCTTCCTGGAAGAAGCCGACGCCGCGGGCATTTCGGTTGTGGCCAAGGGGCGCCTTGATGCCAACGCACCACGTGGTGGTTTCTATCAAGTGCCGGTGTTGCTGGGCGACGTTCCGCCCGACCACCGTCTGGCGCAAGACGAGATATTTGGGCCGGTGTTGTGCGCGATTCCGTTCGATACCGAAGAAGAGGCTGTCAGCATCGCCAATAGCACCGCCTACGGCCTCGTGGCCGGGGTGTGGACACAAGACGGCGGTCGCCAGTTCCGCATGGCCCGGCGTCTGCGCGCGGGCCAAGTGTTCATTAATAACTATGGCGCGGGCGGCGGTGTGGAGCTGCCCTTCGGCGGCTCCGGCCAATCCGGCTTCGGGCGGGAGAAAGGTTTCGAGGCGCTCTATGGCTTCACGCGCCTCAAGACCGTAGCGCTGCGTCATGGATGAGCTGGTCGTCGGCCTGGTTTCGGTTTCAGACCGGGCCACGGCCGGAACCTATCAAGACGAGGGCGTTCCTGCCTTGCAGTCGTGGCTGGAATCCGCGCTCACCCGCAAGCCCCGGTGCGTGACCCGCCTGGTACCTGACGATCAGAACGCCATCTCGCGCACACTCGTCGAGCTGGTCGACGACGTGGGCTGCCATCTGGTACTTACCACGGGGGGCACTGGGCCGGCCCGACGTGATGTCACGCCGGAAGCCACGCTGGCCGTAGCCACGAGAGAAATGCCCGGCTTCGGCGAACAGATGCGACGGGTGAGCATGGCCTTTGTGCCCACGGCGATTCTGTCGCGCCAGGTCGCCGTACTACGTGAAATCACTAGCCACGCCGCGCTCATCATTAACTTGCCCGGTCGCCCGCGCGCCATACGCGAAACGCTCGAGGGGCTCAGAGACGAAACGGGCGCGCTGCAGGTGCAAGGGGTATTTGCCGCTGTGCCGTACTGCCTTGATCTGATCGGCGGCCCGCACATTGATACCCACCCTTCGGTCGTGCAGTCGTTCCGCCCTGGAAGCGGGGCGAGGCCCCCGCCGCAAGCGTAGGCGTATGGGCGACACGAATACCGCCCCAAGCAAACATTCGTGTTCGCCCTTAAAATCAGTCTGATTTCATATTCAAACCATTTTCAAGACTCAGGAGGTCACGACATGGCCCTAGTTTCCATGCGTCAGTTGCTGGACCACGCTGCCGAGAACGGCTATGGCATTCCGGCTTTCAATGTCAATAATCTGGAACAGGTCCAGGCCATCATGGAAGCGGCCGCTGAAACCGACAGCCCCGTCATCATGCAAGCCTCGGCCGGTGCTCGCAAGTATGCGGGTGAAGGCTTCCTGAAGTACCTGATTCAGGCGGCTGTCGAGTCGTACCCGCAAATTCCCGTGGTCATGCACCAAGACCACGGTCAGTCGCCGGCCGTGTGCCAGGGCGCTATCGACCTGGGCTTCTCCAGCGTAATGATGGACGGCTCGCTGATGGAAGACGGCAAGTCCATCGCCGATTACGAATACAACGTTGACGTCACTCGTCGCGTCGTCGAAATCGCGCACAAGCTGGGCGTCACGGTGGAAGGCGAGTTGGGCTGCCTGGGTTCCCTTGAAACC
>CAZPYF010000252.1:0-3160 GCA_964590015.1 uncultured Burkholderiaceae bacterium | reverse complement strand
AGAATGGTTCAGGCGCAGTTCCGCAGCGTCTTCAATAGTGATGACACGCTCGCCGGGTGGAATGCAGTTGGAAAGCACATTGAGCAACGTGGTTTTCCCGGAACCTGTGCCGCCTGACACGATGAGGCTTTTGCGCGCGGCCACACAGGCTGCCAGAAACGCAGCCATGTGTTCATCGAGGCTGCCTACGCTCAGAAGGTCATTGATCTCGAGACGCCTTTCCGGGAACTTGCGTATTGTGAGGCTTGCACCGCGCAGTGCAATCGGCGGGATCACCGCGTTCACCCGGGATCCGTCCCTGAGTCGCGCGTCGACCATAGGCGAACTTTCATCGATTCGCCGCCCTAACGGCGCCACAATGCGGTCAATGATGGCGACGACTGCTTGCTCGCTGCTGAATCCGGAATCGTGGCGTACCAGCCGGCCGGCCCGCTCGACATAGATCTCTTCATGTGCATTCACCATGATCTCTGTCACACTGCGATCCGCGAGTAACGGTTCCAACGGACCCAGCCCCACGGCTTCATCGACTACCTGCTGCAGTACCTGATTTCGGTCGAATGTGGCGGGCAGTTGGTCGTCGTTTGCCAGGATGCGCGCCAACACATCTGCGGCTTCACTCTTCAACGCTGCGTCGCTAAGCCCCAGAATATCGCGGCGCCGCAGGTCCAGCGCCTCTACAAGCACCTTATGGAGACGCCGGCGATGACTAGCCAATGGGTCAAAGCGAGTAGACAGCTCGGGTTCGGCGCAAAAAAGTGGATCGGAGGCCGGGGTTGCCTCAACGGATGCACGGTCGAGCGTTGCGCCGGCTTTCTTCGCTGTCATCTTAGCGGCGGCTTGCTCGGCGGCCTGCCATCTCAAAATCTGTATGCGACAGGGCCCGACAATCAGTTCATCGCCCACCGACAGTGGGGCCTGTTGGGTGATTCGACGTCCGTTCAGGAACGTGCCTGCCAAGCTGCCCATGTCGTCGATATACAGGGTCTCCGCGCGTGCAAACAAGCGAGCGTGTTGCTTGGCGACCCGCCACGACCGCAGTACCAGCCCGCATTCCGGATCCCGGCCAATCGTCAGCGGAAGCGAATACACGCTTTGTGCACACTGGCCGTCTTCGTAAAACAACTCTAGCTCCACCATGATGGCCTCCACTCACTGCACCGTGACGGCTAAAGCTTGCGCATCACCGCCATGGCCGGCGCCCATCGAGGTGGATGGAGAACCGCTCCATTGGCCGCCTCGACCCGACCAGGGATGCCATGACGCAGCCGGCGATGACGTGGACGACGACATGGGCGGCGGCAGCGAAGGCCGATCTTTTATTGGCACATTCAATCGGGGCGTCGCGGGAAACCCCTGGCGGATCAGCGCTTCACCTTGCCGAACCCGCTGCGCGACGTCGGGGTGTTCCGCCGACACCACCACCGGTGTAACGAAAACGGCCAATTCGGTGTCGTTGCGCTGAGTCTTCGCAGATCGGAACAAAGCACCAAGTATGGGCACGCTTCCCAAGCCCGGTACGGAATCGACGTTGCGCGCGTCGTCACGTGAGAGGAAGCCGGCGAGTACCAGTGTTTGCCCGGAGCGGGCGTTGAACTCGGTAGACGCCCGACGCGTCTTCAAGGCAGGCCCGTTCTCAACCGACAAGGCGTGATCCACCGAGCTCACCTCGACCTCAATGCGCGACCGCACGATGCCACCACGCTCAATTCGCGGTGTGATTTTGAGGGATACGCCATAGGGCTTGAAGGCCGTATTGGTGGAACCGTTTGCATCGGTGGTGGAGTACGGCACCTCGCCGCCAGCGAGAAACTCGGCGGTTGAACCGCTGCGCGCCACCAACTGCGGCTGCGCGAGCACCATGGCATGCCCTTCCTGCATCAAGGCATTCAATTGCGCCGACCACAGCATGCTGGCCCCCATATAGCCCGCGGCGACCCCCGTAGGAAAAAGAATGGGCATCACGCTTTCGCCAGGCCGATCCGCCAGCCGCCGGCTGCCGCCATCCCAGGCCAGCCCTGCGCTAAGCCCGCCTGCTGCGGGCGACTGCCAACGTATTCCCAGTTCGCGAATCAAGGAGCGAGGAATCTCGAGAACCTGGACGTCGAGCATGACCATGCTGTCCCATCCGACGCGGCCCGTGAAGTTCAGAAGCTGAGGATAGCGGCGAGCGAGTTCTTCGACACGCACCAAGTCATCGTCGCTGAGGCCGTCGCCTTCGAGCAGCAACTTGTCGCCCACTGCAGAAACCTCTATGCCCGGAATCCGGCGCAGCACCTCACGCAGTTCTTCTTCAATGCGCCGCGCGCCCTCCGGCGCCACATCAATATCGAAGCGCTGGCGACTGCCATCGAGCGACCAGATCTGTAAGGCGCTGGACCCTTCATTACGGGCAAACACGATCACTTCTTTCTCCTCGGTAGTGACAGCATTTAGGACATGACCATCGCCCACTGCGACACGGGCAACATCGGGGATCGCCAGAACTTTGACCTCACCGACCTGCATGCGTAAGAGCGTGTCGGCCGACAGCGTTGGAGACCAGCACGCAAGCGCGAGAACGACCAGTGTGCGAAATAAGGCATGCCGGCCAGCCAAGCGCGAGTACACACTGAGTCGATCGCCTCCGGAGAAGCCGCAGAGCCAAGACGGTCGTAACCTGCCAAGTCGCGAAGGGATGCGGCCGCACATGATGAGCTAGTCCCCCGCCCCTGCATTCGCAAAGCCGCCATCGAACGTTATTCCAGAGCGGCTGCCAACTTCGCCGCTTTCGACTGCCGATTCAGATACCAAGGCCGAGAAACCGGCTTGCAAGTCGTGATTTGGCTCACCCGTTACCGCTCCGTCCGGATGGAGCCATGCGCTGGCAAGCCGCTGATCGGCGGGAAGGTCGAACACGCCGGCCGGATAACGCGCGCCCGGCGGCGGCGCCACCAAGGTTGGAACATTGCGCACACTACGATTTCCATACAGGACAGGCGCCCGGCGTGACGTGCGTGGCGGGGGCGGCTGTGCAACCCCAAGCAGACTGGCGAGGTCGCCTCGTACCGCCTTTCGACTGGGCCGGTCATCGTGCGGATGTCGCAACACTGCCGTGATCACGCCACTTTGCCGAGCGGCCACCAGCTTGACTGCGTCTTCAGGCGATGCGTCGAGCGTC
>CAZPYF010000251.1:0-3185 GCA_964590015.1 uncultured Burkholderiaceae bacterium | reverse complement strand
GACAGATACCGGCGCAGGAGATCACGCAAGCGGGGATCATCATCGACGATGAGGATTTTGCGAGAGAGGGATGGGTTCTGTGTGTTCATGGCGAAAATGTAACAGGGTCGGGAAGGGTCGGGAAGCTGCCGTAGCAAGATATTACATATTAAGCATCCAGTAGAAAACCGCCATTCTCCCCCGGCCGGATGGCCATGCCGGCCGGGCCGCCGATCATGCCAGGCATGAGGTCGGCTGAGCGCTTTTCACCTTGCTTTCGGCCCCGTACTAAAATCGCCGTCATGACCGTTCACCTTCTTGCCCTTGAAACGTCCGGCAGTGTCTGCAGCGTGGCGCTGGTTTCCCGTCGTTCCGACGGCCATATGGCCGTGTCTCGCCTTGAGCACGATGCGGTCGGCGAGCACGCAGAGCGGCTGTTGCCCATGGTCGATGAGCTGCTGTCCGAGCGGGGACTGGGGCGTAATGATCTTACGGCTGTGGCGTTCGGCCAGGGCCCGGGCGGATTTACCGGCTTGCGGGTGGCGTGCGGGGTGGCGCAGGGCATGTCCTTCGCCTTGGAGATTCCGGTCGTGCCAGTCGTGAGCCTGATGGCGGTGGCGCAGCGCGATCACGAGATCGCGGCGTCCGAGCACACCGATGCCCTGCGGGTTGTCGTATATGACGCGCGCATGGGTGAAGTTTATCTAGCGGCGTACGCGCCCACCGAGCAAGACGGCTGGGTCACCGTTCAGGCGCCCATGCTTATGGCGGCCAGTGATCTTCCCCTGTGGCTGGAACAGTCGGCTGAGCCGTTGCGCGCGGCGCAGCCGGCCAGTTGTGTGCGGCTGGTGGGCGACGGCGTGCATCTGTGCCCCGGTTGGGAGACGCTAGCGCCGCCGGCGGGCCTGGAGCTCGAAATCGGGCCCTCGCTGCGCCCCGACGCAGCCGCGGTAGGCCGTTTGGCCATGCCATTGTTCCTGGCAGGGCAACATGTGGCGCCCGAGCTGGCGGCTCCCTTATATGTGCGCGACAAGGTCGCCTTCACCACTCAAGAGCGCGGCCAAGGGCTGGGCGGCAACCCGAAGGCGCCGGGCCTCGGTGTGGCCTTGCGGCCGATGGTGCCGGCCGACGTCGAAGCGGTGGCCGCCATCGAGGCCTCGGTGCAGGCGTTTCCCTGGACGGCAGGCAATTTTTCCGACGGGTTGAAGGCGGGCTATGGCGGTTGGGTCGCTCATCGCCATGGGCGCATCCTCGGATTCAGCATGACCCTCCATGCTCCCGATATCGCGCATTTACTGGTGATCGCCGTTGCGCCTGATGTGCACGGCGAGGGTATCGGAACCGCGTTGATTCGCCATTGCGAGAAAGAAGCGCGTGCCCGCAATCTTCCGGCCCTGTTGCTCGAAGTCAGGCCATCGAACGCGAATGCGCTCGCTTTTTACCACCGACACGGCTTCGAACAGATCGCCGTACGCAAAGATTATTACCCCGCCGAGGGTGGGAAGCGCGAAGACGCCTTCGTCATGCGCAAGTTCTTGAACGCCGGAGGCGGTAAGCCATGAGCGCCGCCGCACCCGCCCTTAATTCGATTCAGAAGGCTTGGCTGCAGGAAATCGGCATTGACGCCAGAATGCTGGCGCATTTCCGTACTGACGCCCCGTTCAGCGACGCCGAGCCGGCGGCGCCTACGCCGATGCCTACGCCGGCGCCCTCGACCGCAGGGGAGGTGCAGGGCGAAGCGCCGCAAGCTGCGCCGGCCCGAGACAGCAAGCGGGTAGAGCGCCTGACTTCCGTGGCGGAACTGTTGAAGCGGCCTGGGGCGAATCCGGCCGATGCGCGCGCTCCGGTTCAGGTGCCCGCCGCCGCACCCCACACACCGGCTGTCACGGCCACGGCGACTCTGTCAGCGCTGCGTGAGCACGTGGCCGCCTGCACCGCTTGTGGTTTGCACGAGGTTCGCAGCCGCACAGTGTTTGGTGAAGGCGTGGAAGCGTCGCCGCGCTGGATGTTTATCGGCGAGGCGCCAGGCGAGTACGACGAAAGCGTGGGCCGCCCGTTTCAGGGGCGTGCCGGCGAGCTGCTGCAAGCCATGCTCGAGGCGGCCGGCATGTCGGAACCGGCACAGAGCTATTTCACTAATGTCTTGAAGTGCCGGCCAATGGGCAATCGCAGCCCGGAGCCAGCCGAGATCGCGGCCTGCCTGCCGCTGCTGCGACGCCAGATCAGCCTGGTGCAACCCGCGTGTCTGATCGCATTGGGGCGGGTGTCGGCGGCGGCGCTGCTGGGCCGCGACGACGAACTCGACGTCTTGCGGGGCCAACTGCATGAATATGTTGATGACAACGGCCGGCGCATCCCGGTGGTGGTTACGCATCATCCTGCGACACTCTTGCTGCATGCGCAGTACAAGGCCGACGCCTGGCGCGATCTGCAGCTTATGAGCGAAGTGAGCAGCTAGCCGCCTGAGGCCCGATCCAGGGCCTCTAGCGCTTCAGGGCCTGGCCGTGCCCATGCTGGCCGATCATGGCCTGCAGGCCGGGATTCTCGATGTTGTTACGTCGGTTCCACAGCATGATGACCAGCATAAGGCTGGCGACCAAGGTGCCGAAGATCACGATGATCACATTGATGGGCAGCTGCAGCCACAGCATCAAGCTGTATACCGCCAGCATCAACAGAATATTCAGTTGTTCATTGAAGTTCTGTACCGCAATGGAGTGCCCCGCCGACAGCAGCACATGGCCCCGGTGTTGCAGCAACGCATTCATGGGCACAACAAAGTATCCCGATAGCGCGCCCACCACCAGCAAGAGCGTATAAACCGCCCATTTGTCGTGAACGATGGGCATCAGCATGACGGTGAGCCCCATCGCGACCCCGATCGGCAATACCGAGAGCGCTCGCCGCAACGGCACCCGGCCGGCCATCACGGCCCCCACGACCGTACCGATGGCGGCCACGCCCATCAGGATCGATGACTGGTCGAGCCGGTAGCCTAGGTGCTGTGCACCCCATTCAATGACGATGAACTGCAGCGTGGCGCCGGCGCCCCAGAACAGGGTCGTGACGGCCAGCGAAATCTGCCCCAGCTTGTCGTTCCACAACACACGCACGTAGCCGACGAAAACGACGATGAGTTTTGCGGGATTGCGTTCCTGGCGGGGGTAGGTGACGTTGGTGCGGGGGATGGCGAGATTGGTAAGGGC
>CAZPYF010000250.1:0-3211 GCA_964590015.1 uncultured Burkholderiaceae bacterium | reverse complement strand
TAGTTCAGGAGCTACAGCCAAAGTACTTCGTTTTCGAGAACGTGAAAGGGCTCACAGTCGGAAAGCACAGGCAATTTTTATCAGAACTGATCGACGCATTGGATACTGCCGGGTATGAGGTTCTGCTTCCCTATGAGGTTCTGAACGCCGCAGACTACGGTGTACCGCAAGATCGCCGCCGTCTTTTTCTGATTGGTGCCAGAAAAGGTGAACCGCTACCCGTATATCCAGAACCCACCGGCAGGGTCACCGTCTTAGAAGCGATCAGTGATCTTCCCGATGCCGATTTTTTTGAGCAGCTTAATGTCAGCGATTCTGTGCATGTCTTGTTCGACACGGTGGCTCCATACGCCCGCCGCTTACGAGGTATGGATCTGGACTGCTCTGATTACAGCTACAAGCGGAAATTCGATAAAAATCTACTAACGAGCAGTCTTCGAACGAAGCATACAGATTTGTCGCGAAAACGATTTCGGCAGACGGAAAATGGCAAGACAGAGCCAATAAGCCGCTTCCACAAACTCGATCCTAACGGCGTTTGCAATACCCTACGTGCGGGAACGGACAGTGCCCGAGGGGCATTTACATCACCTCGGCCAATACACCCTTTCGTACCAAGGGTGATCACTGTTCGCGAAGCTGCCCGGTTGCACTCTTACCCCGACTGGTTCCGCTTCCATGTAACGAAGTGGCATGGCTTTCGACAGATTGGCAATAGTGTGCCTCCGCTGCTCGGTCGCGCAGTAGCCGCGCAGATTATGGAGGCGCTGAAGGTGGTGCCGTACAAGCCGGTGGAAACGATTATACCCGGCAACGGGCGGGAAGCCTTGTTATCAGTCGATATGCGTGAAGCCGCAAATTATTTCGGTGTTTCAAGCTCTGTTATCGCTCAGAGAATCAGAAAGACAAGCGCAACAGAAGAAAAACAAGGAATTCTTAATGCCTAACGCCCGGAAAACCGTTGTGGACAGCAGAGTACCGAATCGCTACAAGGCCATTATTGAGCGCATCTTCTTGCAGCACTATTCAGAAAGAGTGAATTCCTTCGAATTTACGCGCGAGGAATTTGTAGAAACCGCTATCGCGCTGGGAATTCAGCTTCCCAAAAACATCGGTGACGTCATCTACTCTTTCCGCTATCGCGTGGAGTTGCCCGAAGCAATAACAAGAACCGCGCCTCAAGGACAAGAATGGATTATTGAGGGCGCAGGACGAGCACAATACCGCTTCCGGTTAGCGTCTGCTCATCGCATAATCCCCAATGAGCGCCTGGTCACGATAAAGGTACCAGACGCAACGCCGGAAATCATTACAACTTATGCTCTGTCTGATGAGCAAGCACTGTTGGCCAAGGTGCGCTACAACCGCCTCATCGACATTTTTCTCGGCGTCACCACTTATTCTCTACAGAACCACCTACGCACGACAGTCAAGAACATCGGGCAAATCGAAATTGACGAAGTCTATGTGGGAGTGGATCGTTTTGGACGACAGTTCGTTATTCCTGTGCAAGCAAAAGGCGGTACCGACAAGCACGGGGTTGTGCAAACCAGTCAAGATATAGCATGTTGTACCGAAAAATTCCCCAACTTGATTTGCCGCGCCGTCTCAGCCCAATTTATGAGCAATGCCAGAATTGCCTTATTCGAACTGATGATAGAAGACGGAGATATAAAAGTTGCTGAAGAACGTCATTATCAGCTCGTGGCGGGTGCCGATATTTCGGCAAGTGAACTTGCCGGGTACGCCCATCGAAGCGTGTAAGTTGCGTGCGTGGTGTCAGCGTCGCACCAAAGTGCGCCGCTGACACCACGCCCTACCGTGCCCGCGAAATCCGCACTTCGGCCCCGCGCCGCTTGACCTCCAGCCCTTCCGACGGAAGAATGCGCAGCCCTTCGAGCCCCTTGATATAGCTCGAACCCTGCATCTGCATCACGCGGATCTTGTTGCGCATGACTACGGGGCTGTGCTCGGGCATGCCGAACATCCAGACTTCGTCGAGCAGGCGGGCCGAGTTGAAGTCGGCCGTGTGCAGGCCGCCCGGCCCGAGACAGAGCATGTGGCCCTCGCGACCGAAGACCGGCAGCGTGTCGAGGCCGGCCTCGACTTCAAGCACCGTGCCGCCCTCGTAACGCCAGCCGGTATTCATGTCCCACCAGGCCTGGCCTTCGGGCAGATACACACGGGCCTTGGTGCCCGGCTCGAACAGGGGCGCCACCAGCAGGGCCGGGCCGAACAGATATTGAGTGTCCCAGGCCTGAGCGACCGGGTCGGCCGGGAAGCTGAGCGCCATGGAACGCTGCACGGGCAGGCCGGTGCGCACGGCGTCTTCGATGATGCCCAGCACGTAAGGAATCAGGCGGTAGCGCCACTGCAGCCAGTGGCGCACCAGTTCTTGCACCGAGGCGTCGAAGGCGGTGGGCAGCAGACCCGGCACGCCCTGGAAGGCGAAGTTGGCCGAGAACACGCAGGTGGCAAGCCAGCGCACATAGAGTTCCGGGGTCATGGAATCAAGCGGCTGCTGGGCGCAGCCCAGCCTGTGGGTCTGCACGGGTATGCCGCTGTCGCCCAGCGTAAGCGCCGTGCGCAGGCCCTGTTCCATGCCCGCCCAGCTGTTCTCGCAGCGCGGGCCGGCCTGCCAGGCGCTGCGCTGCACGGCCGGGAAGATGTCGGTGCTGACGACGACGCCCTCTTGCGGCGTGCGGTGCCCCGCCACGGCATCGAACAGCGCACGGCGCGCCAGCAGCGGGTACAGGGTACGCAGCACGGCGCCCGATTCGCCGCCGCGCGCGGTCACGTCGTCGGGAATGTCGGCCTGCGCGCTGCACACCGGCGCGCCCAGGCCTTCGTCGACGGCCTGGCGCTGGCGCTCGACCCACAGCTTGTAGACATCTTTGTTGGTAAGGTCGAGCAGGCCGTAAGGCTGCCCACCGGTAACCTCGTTGCCTGGAAATACGCAGGCGGAGCCGTCGTCGTCGCGGATCAGCAGCCAGCCGCGGTCTTCCCATTCCTCGAAGAGGGGCGTGCCCTGCAGCACGGCCGGCAGCGTGGGCGCGGCCAGCTGCACGTTCGCCTTCTGCAGGCGCGATTGAAATTCGCGTATGTCGCCGCAGCGTTCCGGGTTCCATTCGAATGCCGGCTTGTCGCTGAGGAAACCATAGGGCGCCGGCGCCGCCAGTTCAAGCGTGTCGACGCTCCATTCGTTGGCGCG
>CAZPYF010000249.1:0-3214 GCA_964590015.1 uncultured Burkholderiaceae bacterium | reverse complement strand
GTGCGTTAAGCGTTTGCTGTTTGTTCGCGTCGGGCATGATGATGGCGTGTTTCTTGCCTCCCATCATGCACTGCACACGCTTGCCGGCCAGCCTTGCACGGTTATAAACATGCGTGCCCACATTCGTGGACCCCACAAAGCTGATCGCCTTGATGTCGTTGTGATCGCAAATGGCGTTCACGACCTGTTCGCCGCCGTGCACCACGTTCAGTACGCCCGCCGGAATGCCGGCTTCGAGGGCCAACTCGGCCAAGCGCATGGTAACCATCGGGTCTTGTTCCGACGGCTTCAGCACGAAGGTATTGCCAGTGGCAATGGCCATCGGGAACATCCAAAGCGGAATCATGGCGGGGAAGTTGAACGGCGTGATGCCGGCGCACACGCCCAACGGTTGCAGCACGGTGTAGGTGTCGACCCCGCCGGCCACGTTGTTGGCCACTTCGCCCAACTGCAACGTGCCGATATTGGCGGCATGCTCAACCACTTCCAGGCCACGAAACACATCGCCTTCGGCGTCGGGTAATGTTTTGCCCTGTTCTTTCGACAGTGTCAGCGCCAGTTCGCTCATGTTCTCGCGGATCAGCTGCTGCAGCTTCAGAAACACCCGTGCCCGTGCACCGATAGGGGTCTTCTTCCAGGTCTTGAAGGCTTTCTTGGCGCTGGCCACAGCGGCATCGACTTCTTCAGCCGTGGCAAATGGCACGCGCGCGAGCACTTCCTGCGTAGCGGGGTTCACAACATCACGCCATTCGGTGGTCTTCGACTCAACCAGTTGGCCGTCGATGAGCAGCTTGACGGTAGGGATGCCGGAAGCAGACACGGCATCTTGCTGATCGGCAAGAACGGTTTCGGTGTTCATTGTTGTCTCCTGAGAGCGGTACCTATGCGCACACAGTGTGCGTCACGTGGTTTCATGCTAGCTTTGCAAAACTGCAATATCAAGACCCAAATGTGCGCAGCCAAGTTGCATTTATGCACACCGTGCCTCGGAGGGCGTTATGGACTGGGATAACCTTCGCTATTTTCTTGAACTCAGCCGGGCGGGAACCCTAACCGCCGCAGCGCGCAGGCTCGGGGTAGACCACACCACCGTTGCGCGCCGCATCCAGGCGCTTGAGCGCAACATGGGGGTGCAACTCTTTTTCCGGGAGGCTGCAGGCCATCGGCTCACCGAGGCGGGTCGCACGCTGCAACCCCAGGTCGAGGCCATGGAACGCTCATTCCGCGAGCTGGAAGTCAGCACGCCGGCCATGGCCGAGGAAGAGCTGGCGGGCGTGCTGCGTGTCGGTGCCACCGAAGCGTTCAGTACCGTGATTCTGGCGCCCGCGCTGGCCGATTTCGCCGGGCAGCATCCCCACCTTGTGATCGATCTGCTTGCCCTGCCCCGCCAGGTGAACCTGTCGCGACGTGAAGCCGACATCGTGATTTCGCTGGAACGCCCGGCGCGCGGGCCGGTGCTCACCGCGCGGCTGTGCGACTACAGCCTGCACCTGTATGCGGCGCGGCGCTATCTGGAACAGCATCCGCCCCTACGCAGCCTGGAAGACCTGCTGGGCCTGAGCTTCATCGGTTATGTGGAAGACCTGCTCTTTTCCAAGGAACTGCAATACCTGGACGACGCGCACCGCCCGGAACGCATCGCCTTGCGCAGCACCAGCCTGCTGGCCCAGTACCAGGCCACGCGGGCGGGAGCCGGCGTGGCGGTGCTGCCCGCCTTCGTGGCGGAACACGACCCCCTGCTGCAAAGGGTGCTGCCCGATCAGGTGCGTTTCGTGCGCCGCTTCTGGATGTCGATGCCCAGCGAGAACCGCCCGCTTCCGCGCATGAAAGCGGTCTGGGATTCCATACGCAGCACGGTGGAAGCGCACCCGGGGCTGCTATTGCCGGAATGAGGGCAAGGGCGGTCTGGCCGCAGGCTTCTTCCACGCGCCTGGCACGCGCCCGGGCCGCCAGGATCGCGTCGGCAACGGCCATGAACGGCGTAGCCGGCACGCATACGGCCGGCAGACCGCTTTTCTGCCCTAGATCGCCTGTTCCGCCCGCAGCGCTGCAATCGCCTCCTGCGACCAGCCCAGTTCCTGCAGTATGGCCTGCGTGTGCTCGCCCAGCGCCGGCACGGCATCCATACGCGGCGCATAGGCTTGTGTGCGGCCGGGCGGCAGCAGGGCCGGTACGGGGCCGGCGGGCGTGCCCACTTCCACCCAGCGTTCGCGCGCCTGCAGCTGCGGGTGCTGCCACACGTCGTGCATGGTGTTGACCCGGGCATTGGCGATCTGCACGGCATCAAGCCGCTGCACGACTTCTTCGGCGGCAAGCGGGGCAAACGCTTCCAGAATCAGGGCGCGCAGTTCGGCCCGGTTGGCGACGCGCCGGGTGTTCGACGAAAAGCGCTCGTCGTGCGCCAGTTCGGGCTGCTGCAGCACGCCCGCACAGAACGCCGCCCATTCGCGCTCGTTCTGCAGGCCCAGCATGACCGAAACGCCATCACCCGCCGCGAACGGCCCGTAGGGGTAGATGGTGGCGTGCGAAGCGCCGTTGCGCTGCGGGGGCTTGGCGCCCTCGAAAGCGTAGTACATGGGAAAACCCATCCATTCCACCATGCTTTCGAGCATGGAGACGTCGATACGGCTGCCCACCCCCGTCTTGCCCCGCTGCAGCAGCGCGGCCAGAATGCTGCTGTAGGCATACATGCCCGCCGAGATGTCGGCAATGGAACAGCCCGCCTTCGAGGGTTCATCAGCCGTGCCGGTGACCGACAGAAAGCCCGACTCGCTCTGTATGAGCAGGTCGTAGGCCTTCTTGTCGCGGTAGGGGCCGTCGTCGCCATAGCCAGAAATGTCGCAGACGATCAGGCGCGGATGCTTCTCGTGCAGCGCCTCGAACGACAGGCCCAGGCGGGCCGCCGCACCCGGCGCCAGGTTCTGCACCAGCACGTCGGCCTCGTCCAGCAGCGTGTCGAGCACCTTCTTCGCCCCGGCGTGTTTCACGTCGAGCGTCAGGCTTTCCTTGGAACGGTTGGTCCAGACGAAGTGCGACGACTGACCATGCACGCGCTCGTCGTAGGCCCGGGCAAAGTCGCCCGTACCGGGCCGTTCGATCTTGATGACCCGCGCCCCCAGATCGGCCAGCTGGCGCGTGCAGAAGGGGGCAGCGATGGCGTGTTCGAGCGTAATGACGGTGATGCCGTCCAGCGGTCGTGACATGGTGCGATTCC
>CAZPYF010000248.1:0-3225 GCA_964590015.1 uncultured Burkholderiaceae bacterium | reverse complement strand
CGCAACCCTTGTAGTCGATGCCAAACTCGGTGTTGTCGTAGCCGATGCGCTTGATCGTGTCGCGCGCCACCTGGATGTAATCAACATTGGCGGTGGTGGTGATTTCACCTGCCAACACGACCAAGCCGGTATTGCACAGCGTTTCGGCCGCGACACGCGCATTGGGATCTTCAGTGAAGATGGCGTCGAGGATGGCGTCGGAGATTTGGTCGGCGACCTTGTCGGGGTGACCTTCCGAAACGGATTCGGAGGTAAAGAGAAAATCACTGTTCTTTGCCACAGCGGTTCTTCCTGTAGTAGCACTGGATGGGAGGCCAGCATGGTGTTGAAGGTTGCGTTGCACCTCCGTCACCGCTTGCGGCAGTGTACTCAGGGCGCGACGCTTTAGCGGTTTGTTTTGCACCCGAATCGAGTGCCATCGCTCCGCAAGTTGTCGGTTAACTCAGCGATAGGCTGCATTTTAAGCGAAAATAGCGTAGTTCTCCCAGCCGACACGTTCACAACAGGGTCTTAGCGTACATGGTATTGGTGTTGATCCGCCTTCTCGCGCTCCTTCCGCTTCCGGTCTTGCACGGGCTAGGGCGCGTGCTGGGGCGTTGCGTGTACGCGCTTCCTGGGCGGTATCGCGATCGGCTGCGTGCCAACGCGCGCCAGGCCGGCTATACCGACGCCGCCTTTGCCCGCAGGGCGGCGGCCGAAACAGGTGCCATGATTCTCGAAACCCCAAAAGTATGGCTGCAAACCGAAAAATGCGTGCCGCTGGTGGTGAGCGATACCGAGTTCGTGGCCACTGATGCCCTGGCTGAAAAGCGGGGCGTGCTGTATTTAACCCCGCACCTGGGGTGCTTCGAAATCACGGCGCGGTACATCGTTAAGTATGGCCCCATCACTGTCATGTACCGGCCGCCCCGCCATGCCGCACTGGAACCCGTTATGGACGCCGCCCGCGGCATGTCGGGCCTGAATGCCGTTCCTGCCACCATGCAGGGCGTACGCCAGTTCGTGCGCGCCCTCAAACGCGGCGAGGCGGTGGGCATGCTGCCCGACCAAGTGCCTGGCAGTGGCGACGGTGTCTGGGCCCCGTTCTTCGGGCGCCCCGCCCTTACCATGACGCTGGCGGGCAAACTGGCACGGCAAACCGGTGTAGCCGTGGTTGTGGCCGCAGCTGAACGCCTGGCACGCGGCAAAGGCTGGCGATTGCATTATCTACGTCTGCCCGAACCCTTGCCGCAAGACCCCGAGGCGCTTGCCGCTCTTATCAACCAGTCGATGGAGATACTGATTCGGCGCTTTCCCGAGCAGTACCTCTGGAGCTACAACCGTTACAAGATACCGGCCGACGCACCGCCGCTTCCTGATTCCACCCCCGCATGACCTCTTCCATCAAGCGATTTTTTCTGCGCGGTCTATTCTCGCGCCTGGGGCACTGCAGCTTCCGCACGCGCCGCCGCGCGGCACGCGTGCTGGGCTGGCTCGCGCCCAAGTTTCTGCGCTCACGCACGCATATCGTGCGCACCAATCTTGCACTGGCCTTCCCTCAACGCTCGCGGCAAGACCGCGAAGCATGGCTGCAGCGGCATTTTTACTTGCTCGCGCAATCGATTATCGACCGGGGGCTGTTCTGGTACGGCTCGAAGGCGGCCATACTCGATACGCTGCCCATCACGGGCCTGGAGCATCTCGACGCTTTGCTCGCCTCCAAGCGCCGCATAATTCTGCTTGCCCCGCACTTCATCGGGCTTGATGCCGCAGCCACTCGGCTGACCTTGTTCCTTGAGGAATCGGCAACGATGTACACGCGCCAGAGCGACCCCGTAGTCGATGAGATGGTGCGCGAAGGTCGCGGCCGCTTCAATACGGTACATCTGGTGAGCCGGCATGATGGTGTGCGCGGCCTGATTCGCCAGCTACGCAACGGCGTGCCGATCTATTACCTGCCCGACATGGACTGGGGTACCGCCGGAGCAGCGTTCGTACCGTTCTTCGGCGTGCCGGCGGCCACATTGCTCACTACTGCGCAGATCGCGCGCAACTTCGATGCGGCGGTCGTGCCCATCATGAGCCGGCTCGATCCCAAGACCGGCCGCTATCACATTACGGTGCAACCGCCGCTTGAGAACTTCCCGGGCGACGACGAGCTTGAAGACGCCACCGCGCGTATCAACGAACTGATTGAAGAGTGGTTGCGCCGTGACCCAGCCCAATACTATTGGGTACACCGGCGCTACAAGACCCGCCCGCCCGGCGAGGCCCGCTTTTACTAGGGCCCTTCACCGCACCTTGTGTCGGGGGACGACATCGCCGATAGCCGCTGCCGCTCCGTATAATGCGACTCATGATGTGGACCTTCACCAAAATGCACGGCGCCGGCAACGACTTTGTCGTTCTCGACGGCATGAGCCAGCCCATCGCGATGACCCCCGAGCGGGCGCGCGCGTTGGCAGACCGGCATTTCGGCATCGGTGCCGACCAGATTCTTTTGGTGGAAGCCCCGTCGCACCCGGAAGCTGACTTCCGCTATCGCATCTTCAATGCCGATGGTGGAGAGGTTGAGCATTGCGGCAACGGTGCCCGTTGCTTTGTGCGCTTCGTGCATGAACAGGGGCTCTCGAAGCGTAATCCCCTACGCGCTGAAATTGCCACCGGGCTTATCACGCTGAATGAGTCGGAATCGGGCGAGGTGGCGGTCGACATGGGCCAGACCCGTTACGGCCCTTCGGCCACCGGCTTCGACGCCACCGATCTGGAATCTGTTGCATGCGGCCACGACACGCTTTGGTCGTTGCCCCTATCCGACGGCGGATTCGCGCGGCTGTCGCTCGTCGGCATTTCGAATCCCCATGCGGTGCAGATCGTCGACAATGTCGCCGGCGCGCCGGTAGAGTCGGTCGGCCTCTATATCGCGACACACCCGCGCTTTGCCCAGGGTGTTAATGCCGGCTTCATGCAAATCATCGACCGACATACGGTGCAGTTGCGCGTGTACGAGCGGGGAGCCGGCGAAACCCTGTCGTGCGGCACGGGCGCCTGTGCCGCCACAGTGGCCGGCATCCGGCGCGGCCTGCTCGATTCGCCGGTGTGTGTCCATACGCGTGGCGGCCCGCTGCATATCGCCTGGGAAAACGAACGCCTCACCATGACCGGCCCGGCCGCTACGGTCTTTAACGGCACCGTCGATGTCGACGAACTGGTGCGCCGGCAGGCAGCACGCAGCCGCCCCTGACT
>CAZPYF010000247.1:0-3231 GCA_964590015.1 uncultured Burkholderiaceae bacterium | reverse complement strand
CCAAGATCGGCTTCGTGAGTACCGAACGCATTCTGCGTGATTCCAAGCCAGCCAAAGCCGCGCAGTCCAAGATCGAGTCGGAATTCAAGAAGCGCGACGACGAACTGCAGCGCCTGGCGAACAGCCTGCGCAGCCAGGCTCAGAAATTCGATAAAGATGCGCCGGTTCTTTCGGAATCCGAACGCATCAAGCGTCAACGCGATCTGGCCGACCTCGATTCCGATCTGCAACGCAAGCGCCGTGAGTTTCAAGAAGACTTCAACCGTCGCCGCAACGAAGAGTTTTCGTCCATCGTCGAGAAAGCCGATACCGCCATCAAGCAGATTGCCGAGCAGCAAGGCTACGACCTCATCATTCAAGACGCCGTGACGGTCAGCCCGCGTGTCGACATCACTGACCAGGTTCTGAAAGCACTCGGCGGTTGATCGGGCATGCCGGTATTGCTCGCGCCGGATCATGGCGTCACGCTGCATCAGCTGCTCGGTGAAGCGAACGTTGTCGGCATCGATTGCCGGCCGGCGCCGGGCCAGACTTGGCCCGATGCAGCCAACATAAGGGGGCTCGGGTCGCTGGCCAACGCCGGCCCCGACGAGATCAGCTTCCTCTCCAATCCCAAGCTTCAAGACCAGCTCATCGGTTCTCGAGCGGCGGCGGTCATCGTAACGCCCGAAGTATGGGAGTCGGCGCTGGCCGGGCAATCGGTGGCCTTCACACCGGTGCTGTGCAGCGAACCCTACCTGCTGTATGCCCTGTTGGCGCAATGGTTTGATCGCCATCGCCTGTCTGGCCTTGCGCAAGGCATTCATCCCACTGCGGTCATTTCCGCCACGGCGCAGATCGAAGAGGGCGTCAGTATCGCGCCCCACTGTGTCATTGAAGACGATGTGCGCATTGGTCGCGGCTCGCGCCTGGGGCCTGGGTGCGTCGTGGGCGCCGGCTCGTCACTGGGTCGCGATTGCCTGCTGCATGCCCGCGTTACGCTCTATCACGGCGTTCAGGTGGGCGATCGCGCCATTCTGCATTCCGGCTGCGTGCTTGGTGCGGATGGATTCGGCTTTGCGCCGGACCCTCGTACCCAAGGGGCGTGGGCCAAAATTGCGCAGCTGGGCGGTGTGGTCGTGGGTAATGACGTTGAAATCGGCGCGAACACCACGGTTGATCGCGGCGCGCTCGAAAATACCGTGCTGGGCGATGGCGTCAAACTCGACAACCAGATCATGATCGGCCATAACAGCCAAGTCGGCGACCACACGGCCATGGCGGCCTGTGTCGGGGTGGCGGGCTCCACCATTATCGGCAAGCGGTGCACGCTTGCGGGTGCAGCCATGACAGCCGGGCACATCACCCTGGGCGACGACGTTCATATCTCGGGCGCAACGGCCGTCACTTCAAACGTCATGAAACCCGGGCGCTATACTGGCGTGTTTCCGTACACCGAACATTCCGACTGGCAGCGTAATGCGGCCGTGTTGCCGCAACTCAACGCCTTGCGCCGACGTTTGCGTGCGCTCGAACGACAGCAGCGAGCTGAGGCGACCGACACGGAATGATTTCCATTCCCTTATAAGAAGACCTCATGTCCATGCAGGATTCCCAAACTACAGTACTCGACATCAAGCAGATCATGGAGCGCTTGCCACACCGCTACCCCATGCTGCTGGTTGACCGAGTGATCGAAATGGAGCCCGGCAAGCGCATCGTGGCCATCAAGAACGTCACCTTGAACGAACCGTTCTTCACCGGCCATTTCCCGCATCATCCTGTCATGCCCGGTGTGCTCATCATCGAAGCGCTGGCGCAGGCGTCGGCCTTGTTTTCATTCGGCACCGACAGTAGTGTCACGCCCGCCAACCCCAAGATGGCCTACTACCTGGTGGGCGTCGACGACGCGCGTTTCCGCCGCCCGGTTGTACCGGGCGACCAACTACGCCTCGAAAGCGTGGCCGTGAAAATCAGTCGCTCGATCTGCAAATACTCCACACGCGCCACCGTCGACGGCCAGCTAGTTGCTGAAGCCAAGATCATGTGTGCGATTCGCGTCCTGGAAGATTGATATGGGCGGCAGGATACACGCCACCGCCATCATTGCGCCCGAAGCCGAACTGGCCGATGACGTCGAAGTGGGCCCTTACAGTATTGTGGGGCCGCATGTTCGCATCGGGTCAGGCACCATAGTAGGGGCGCACTGCATTATCGACGGTGATACCACCATCGGCGAGAACAATAACTTTTACCGGTTCTGCTCGATCGGCGGCATGCCGCAAGACAAAAAATATCGAGGTGAACCGACCCGGTTGGAAATCGGCAACGGCAATACGCTGCGCGAGTATGTCACTGTGAACACCGGCACGGTTCAGGATGTCGGCGTGACACGCCTTGGTGACGATAACTGGATCATGGCGTATGCCCATGTTGCGCATGACTGCCAAGTGGGTTCGCACACCGTGCTTGCCAACGGCGTTCAACTGGCCGGCCACGTGTGGGTGGGCGACTGGGTGATACTGGGCGGCTTGTCGGCGGTTCATCAGTTTGTTCATATCGGCCCTCACTGCATGGTGGGCGGCACTAGCACCATCCGTCATGATTTACCGCCTTATGTCATTGGCGCAGGCGACCCGTTCCGGCCGGTAGGCATTAATAGCGAAGGTCTGCAACGGCGCGGTTTCGACGCCGATACCATTGCTGCGCTGAAAGAAGCGTACAAGTTGGTATACCGCCGCAACCTCACCGTCGAGGAAGCGGCCAAAGCCATGCGCCGCCTGCAAGACGAGCAACCAGAAGCCCGCGACGCCATCGAAGTGTTGGCGTCCTTTATTGAACGCCCCGGTCGGGGTTTTGCGCGCTGATGACATTACGCATCGGCATGGTTGCCGGAGAACCGTCAGGCGACTTGCTGGCCAGCCGTGTCATCACGGGCCTGAATGAGCGGGTGCCCGGGGTGAAATGCGAAGGCATCGGCGGCCCTGCGATGGATGCCGCCGGCTTTGACGCCTGGCATCCCATGCATGCGCTAACCGTTTTCGGCTATGTCGACGCCTTCAAGCGCCTTCCCGGCCTGCTGCGCATCTATGGCGATGTGCGGCGCCGTTTGGAAACAACGCGGCCCGATGTGTTCGTGGGGGTCGACGCGCCCGACTTCAATCTCCGACTCGAAGAGCGCCTCAAGGCCGCTGGGGTTCCCACCATACACTTCGTAGGGCCTTCCATCTGGGCCTGGCGCTACGAACGCAT
>CAZPYF010000246.1:0-3234 GCA_964590015.1 uncultured Burkholderiaceae bacterium | reverse complement strand
GCGTTTGGCGGCTTCGCGGCGGGCCTGCTGGGCATCGGTGGCGGCATGATTCTGGTGCCGTTCATGATCATGCTCTTCCCGATGGTGAATATGCCCGAGGCCTATATGGTGCACACCGCCATTGCCACCTCCATGGCAACCATCCTGTTCACTTCCATTTCCAGCATGCGGGCGCATCATCGCCGCGGTGCCATTCGTTGGGATATTGTGGCCGTGCTGGCGCCCGGCATTGTGGTGGGCGGCCTGCTCTCGGGCGGGGCCGTATTCTCGTATCTGGATCCTGCCTGGCTTGCGCTGGTATTTGCCGTTTTCGTGGCTTACTCAGGTGCCCGCATGATGTGGGGCAAACCGCCCGCAGTGGGGCGTAGCCTTCCGGGGCGCCTGCTCACGCTGCTGATGGGTGTGGTCATCGGTTTCGTGTCGGGGCTGGTCGGAGCCGGTGGCGGCTTCTTGTCGGTGCCATTCATGGTGCGCGGCAACGTGCCTATGCACAATGCCGTGGCCACGTCAGCCGCGCTGGGCTTCTTCATTGCCTTGGCCAATACCGCCGGCTATGTCGCGTCGGGGCAGTCGGAAAGCACCGGCGTGTCAGGCATGTTCGGGTATATCCATATCCCCACGCTGCTCGGTATTGTCGTGGTAAGCATGCTCACTGCACCCGTAGGCGCCCGCTGCGCGCACAGCCTGCCCGTGCAGACGCTTAAGCGGGTTTTTGCCATACTGCTGTTCGGCTTGTCGCTCTATATGTTCTCGAAGGCGATTGCAGACTTCGGGCTATAGAGCTTGGGCTTCTATTTGCGCGGAGGAGCGGTAGTGGTGAAAGAAGGGCGCGTACGCAGCTTCTCTTCCAGGCGCTGAAGCTGCGGGTATTGCTGGCGCCAGGCCAGCTCTTCGCAGCGCAGATCCAGATACGCTAGTGCGCAGCCCGCCGCCACATCGGCCAGACTGAAATTGACGCCCGTGCAAAACGCGGGTTGTTCTTCCAGCGAGCGGTTCATATGGTCAAGCGCCGCCACGATCTTGCCGTACTGCCGATCGATCCAGGCCTGGCTGCGATACTGCGGTTCGCGGCGCACGTTCTCAATGGTGATAGCTACGGCGGCGTCGAGAACGCCGTCGGCAATGGCTTCCCAGCATTTGATGGCCGCACGTTCACGGCCCGACTGGGGTAGCAGGCGCCCGACCGGCGACAGGGTGTCGAGGTACTCGACAATGACCCGCGAGTCGAACAGGGCCCCGCCGTCGTCCATGATCAGACAGGGCACCTTCCCGAGTGGGTTGTATTGCTGGATAGTGGAATCCTGCTCCCAAACATTCTCGAGAACAAACTCGTATTCCAGCTTCTTTTCGGCCATCACGACACGCGTTTTGCGTACGTAAGGGCTTGTCAACGAACCAATAAGTTTCATCGCATCGTTCGAGGGTTGGGGGCGGGCAGAGTATAGCAGGCCGGCCCTATGATTCGACGTGGAAATACAACAGTCGACGTGGCGTGGGAGGTGTCGGAAGCCTTGCCTCGAGGCGTATCGACCTATGGCGGAGCGGGGGTATGGCAAGGGGGTGGCATAGGGCGGGATGTTAGAATCCGGCTGTTTCGATCCGACCCGGATCCTTTTGTCTGAGTGGGTAGCCATGCACGTTTCTTCCGACCTTACTTCCTTGAATGCGCTGTCGCCGCTCGACGGCCGATACGCGCGCAAGGCCGACGCCCTTCGCGGCACGTTATCTGAGGCGGCCTTCATGGCGCATCGGGTCGAGGTCGAAGTGGCCTGGCTCATTGGCTTGGCCGAAGCGGGGCTGCCCGAACTGACCGCGTTCTCTGACGAGGCGCGTGAACGCCTTGCAACGATTGTGAGTGCGTTCTCGGAAGACGACGCGGCACGTATCAAGGAAATTGAGCGCACCACCAATCATGATGTGAAGGCCGTTGAGTACTGGTTGAAAGAGAAGGTGGCTGACCATGCCGAACTGGCACGTGCTGCCGAATTCATCCACTTTGCCTGCACGTCGGAAGACATCAACAACACATCGCACGCGCTCATGCTGACGCGCGCCCGCGAAGACGCGCTGTTGCCGCAACTGCGCGAGCTCGAAACCACGCTGAAAACCTACGCTCGCCAGTTTGCCGGGCAGCCCATGCTATCGCGTACTCATGGCCAGCCGGCCAGCCCCACCACGTTGGGCAAAGAATTCGCGAACGTTGCAGTAAGGCTTGAGCGGGCCATTCAGGTAATTGAGGCGGTCGTTCCGCTGGCCAAGCTCAACGGCGCCACGGGCAACTACAACGCCCACACCAGCGCTTACCCTGAAATCGATTGGCCGGCATTCAGCAAGGGCGTGCTGGAGCGCCTGGGGTTGGTTCAGAACGCTCACACCATACAGATTGAGCCGCATGACTGGATGGCCGAGCTATTCGATGCCGTAGCGCGCGCCAACACCATCTTGCTCGACCTCAATCGCGATATCTGGGGCTATATCTCGCTGGGGTACTTCAAGCAGCGACTGAAAGAGGGCGAAGTGGGTTCGTCGACCATGCCGCATAAGGTCAACCCGATCGACTTCGAGAATTCCGAAGGCAATCTTGGGCTAGCCAACGCCATGCTTCGCCACTTGTCTGAGAAGCTGCCCATTTCGCGCTTCCAGCGCGACCTGACCGATTCCACTGTGCTGCGTAACCTCGGCGTGGCATTCGGCTACTGCGTAGTGGCTTATGACTCCTGCCTGCGCGGGCTGGCCAAGCTTGAACTGAACGCCGCCGCCATTGATGCCGATATCGACGCGTGCTGGGAAGTGCTGGCCGAACCCGTGCAAACGGTGATGCGTCGCTACGGCTTGCCGCAGCCGTACGAGCAGCTCAAGGCGCTGACGCGCGGGAAGGGCATCACTGCCGAGGCACTGGCTGAATTCATTCAAGGGCTCGATCTGCCGGAAGAGCCGAAGGCACGGTTGTTGGCCATGACACCACGCAGCTATGTGGGGCTGGCGACGCAGTTGGCCGAATCGCTTGACGCGTAGAATTTCTGCGGTTTAGAATAGCGATCTTTCTGCAGTACCGGGCCGTTAGCTCAGTTGGTAGAGCAGCGGACTCTTAATCCGTTGGTCGAGTGTTCGAGCCACTCACGGCCCACCAACAATTCAACAAAAACGCCACCTTAACCGGGTGGCGTTTTTGTTTGTGCTCAGCTTCCCGCCTGGCAGGTCAGCAGATCCTTGTCTGTAATCACCCAACGGTCG
>CAZPYF010000245.1:0-3234 GCA_964590015.1 uncultured Burkholderiaceae bacterium | reverse complement strand
ACGTGGTGCTGAAATCCATGGAAGGCGTGGCCCGCATGGTGGCATCCATGATGCGCGCCGAGTTCACGCGCGACGTTTTCTCCATGGGTGCGGGCGTCATTGCACGCCCCGTGCTCAACCGCCTGCGCGATAAGGTCGACAATCGTCGCTATAATGGCGCGGCGCTGCTGGGGCTGCGCGGCATTGTGGTCAAGAGCCATGGCTCGGCCGATGCCTTCGCCTTTGGTCAGGCGCTCCAGCGTACGCGTGAAGCGGTTCACAAGGGCTTGCTCGATGGCACGACACAGGCCATTGCTCATCTGCGTCAACGGATGCAGATCGCAGCTCCGGTGAATACATCGAACGAAACGCCCGCCTAGCCGCTAGTCGGCGCACGGGCAGGCCCTGGAAGCAACTCAATGCCAAATGCCAAGATAATCGGTTCGGGCGGCTATTTGCCGCCCCGCGTGGTCTCCAACGACGAACTGGCGGCTGATCTGGCGACCCGGCAGATATCCACCTCTGATGCCTGGATCACCGAGCGCACCGGAATACGGCAGCGCCATATCGCCGATCCCGGCGTCACCACGAGCCAGCTGGCCACCCAGGCGGCGCGCCAGGCGCTGGCCGACGCAGGGGTCGATGCGTCAGCGCTCGACCTCATCATTGTCGCGACCTCCACCCCCGATTTCATTTTCCCGAGTACGGCCTGTCTCGTGCAAGCCGAGCTGGGAAACAAAGGCGCCGCCGCGTTTGACGTGCAGGCGGTATGCAGCGGTTTTGTCTACGCACTCACCACCGCCGACTCGTATATTCGTGCCGGTCGCGCCACCAAGGCGCTGGTCATCGGCGCGGAAGTGTTCTCGGGCATCCTCGACTGGAGCGACCGGGGTACGTGCGTGCTGTTCGGCGACGGCGCCGGTGCCGTCGTACTTGAGGCCACTGAAGAACCCGGCATCATCGAGGCCCAGCTCAACGCCGATGGCAGCCAAATGAAGATTCTCCACGCCGCTGGAAGTGTGGTTGCCGGCCAAGTCACGGGCGACCCGTTCCTGCGCATGGACGGTCAGGCCGTCTTCAAGCTCGCGGTCACCTCACTGGCCAGCTCGGCACAGACGGTATGCGAGCGCGCCGGCATCTCCCTGGAAGACATCGACTGGATGGTTCCCCATCAAGCCAATGTGCGCATCATTAATTTCCTTGCGCGCAAGCTCGGGCTGCCTGAAGAGAAGGTCGTGGTCACTGTCGACCGCCATGCCAATACGTCGGCGGCCAGTGTGCCGCTCGCCTTCGACGCGGCACGGCGCGACGGCCGCATCAAGGCCGGCGACCTGGTATTGATGCAGGGTGTGGGCGGTGGCTTCACTTGGGGGTCGGTGCTGGCTCGCATGTAGCCGCTCGCCCCCGTTCGCGCCATGTCGCTCTCGATCCTATCCACTCTCAATTAACGTGATGAAAATTGCTTTCGTGTTTCCCGGTCAGGGATCGCAGTCGGTCGGCATGCTTGATGCATGGGCCGATAGTTCCGCCGTTCGTCAGGCCCTCGAAGAGGCCAGCACTGCGCTGGGCCAGAATCTCTCGACCTTGATCGCCGAAGGCCCTGCCGACGACCTGAACCTCACCACGAACACACAGCCGGTCATGCTTGCAGCCGCAGTCGCCACGTACGCCGCCTGGCGCGACGCGGGGGGCGCTGAACCGGCCGTGATGGCCGGCCATAGCCTCGGCGAGTACTCGGCGCTGACCGCTGCAGGGGCATTGAACCTTGAAGACGCCGTGCGCATCGTGCGCGTTCGAGCCGACGCCATGCAAGCCGCCGTGCCGGTTGGCACAGGCGCCATGGCCGCCGTGCTGGGCCTTGCCGATGATGTCGTGCGCCAGATCTGCAATGACGCCGCGCAAGGGCAGGTGGTTGAGGCGGTGAACTTCAACGCGCCGGCCCAGGTCGTGATCGCCGGCGATAAAGACGCGGTTGAACGCGCCTGTGAGCTGGCCAAGGCCGCAGGCGCCAAACGCGCGCTGCTGTTGCCCGTGTCGGCACCGTTTCATTCCAGCCTGCTCAAACCGGCGGCCGAGGTATTGCAGTCGGCGCTTGAGAAGATCCAAATCAACACACCGTCGGTGCCTGTCATCAATAACGTTGATGTCCGGCCTGAAACCCGCCCGGAAGCCATTCGCGATGCATTGGTGCGCCAGGCCTGGCATCCGGTTCGCTGGGTTGAAACCGTCAGCGCCATGAAGGCGCAAGGTGTCACCCATATTATTGAATGCGGCCCGGGCAAAGTGCTCAACGGCCTGACCAAACGCATCGACAAGGAGCTTGTCGGCCTTGCGATCACTGATCCTGCATCCATGCAGGCTGCTCTCGACCTTCTTCAGGAGTGAAGTCATGCACGAAAAGGACTTGCAGGGAAAGCTGGCGCTGGTAACCGGCGCAACACGCGGTATTGGTAAGGCGATTGCGGCAGAACTCGCTGCACGCGGTGCCACCGTGGTCGGCACGGCCACTTCCCAGGCCGGTGCGCAAACCATCGAAGACCAGCTCGCGCCGGTGGGCGGCCGAGGCATCATGCTCGACGTGAATGATGCCGAAGCGTGCGAGGCGCTGATCACCGAGCTTGGCAAGGAAGACGGCGGCCCGCATATTCTCGTGAACAACGCCGGCATCACGCGCGACAACCTGGCCATGCGTCTGAAAGACGACGACTGGCATTCCGTGATCGAAACGAACCTGTCGGCGGTATTTCGCCTCTCTAGGGCTGCAATCCGGCCCATGATGAAAGCGCGTTGGGGCCGAATCATCAACATTACGTCGGTCATCGGCTCTAGCGGTAACCCGGGCCAGTCGAACTACGCCGCCGCGAAAGCGGGTGTGGCGGGCATGAGCCGTTCGCTGGCTCGTGAACTGGGCAGTCGCAACATCACGGTCAACTGCGTGTCCCCCGGCTTCATTGAAACCGACATGACCCGCGCGCTCGACGAAAACCAGACGTCGGCTATTCTGTCGCAAATTCCGCTGGGGCGTATGGGCGCGCCGGCAGACATTGCGAACGCAGTGGCCTTCCTGGCCGGGCCGCAGGCGGCGTATATTACAGGTACGACCTTGCACGTCAACGGCGGCATGTACATGTGAATCATGGGTTGGAGTCAGGTAGAATCGGCTCCAGCCGTTTTTTGTCACAGCCGGCACCTATTGAGTGGTTGTTTGGCTATAATTCGCGGGAATTTTCCCAACTTGGAGATCTGCATGGAAAG
>CAZPYF010000244.1:0-3246 GCA_964590015.1 uncultured Burkholderiaceae bacterium | reverse complement strand
CACGCCGCTCTGAAAGACGCCATATCGAAGGAACCCCTTACACAGAAAGCCTGATTATTCACGACCCAGCATCGCCAACACATACCAAAAGGAGACAACGATGCGTAGTTGCCTGAAGAAGCTCGCGCTGGCCAGTGCCGCGCTCATGATATCTGGCGGCGCCATTGCCGCAGAAAACTATCCGACCAAACCTGTGCGCATCATCGTGCCTTACCAGGCCGGTCAGGGTACAGACATCGCCACCCGCTATTTCGCCGACCATCTATCGAGAGCGTTGGGGCAGCCCTTCATCGTTGAGAATGTGGGCGGTGCCGGAGGTGTCATCGGTACGGCGGCTGCATCGCGTGCCGCCGGCGACGGCTACACGCTCACCATGGGCACCAATGCCACGCATGTACTCAATCAATACATGTATTCGTCGATGGGCTTTGACCCAGTCAAGGATTTCGAGCCGGTTATTCTTGCCGGCACCCTGCCCATGACCATCGTCACCCGGCCAGACTCTCCTTTCAAGAGCGTCCAAGACATCATCGATGCCACCAAGAGTTCGGAACATAGCGCCGACATCGCCACACCCAGCACCAGCGCACGGCTTGTGTTCGAACTCCTGAAAGCTCAAAGTGGTGCGCCGCTGTTCATGATTCCATACAAGGGGTCTTCCATGTCGATGAGCAACGTCATAGGCGGGCAGGTGCCCCTTTCCATCGACACCATCACGGCGGCACGCCCGCAGGTGGAAGGCAAAACGCTGCGGTCGATCGCAGTTACCAGCCTGAAAGCCACCGACCTGCTGCCCGGCGTACTTCCCGTGTCGGAACAGGGGCTGCCCGGCTTTGAGGTGGTGGCCTGGAACGCGGTTTATGCCCCCAAAGGCACACCGGCACCCATTATCGCCAAGCTGAATCTCGAGCTGCAGAACTTCCTCGCCATGCCGGAAACGCGGGCCAAACTCCATTCCATGGGATACGAGCCGGGCGGTGGCTCGCCAGGTGATCTAGCCAACTTTGCGCAGGCCGAGCGCAACAAATGGCAGCCGATCATCGAGAGTGCCGGCCTCAAGGTGAACTGATGACGAAGCGGGCGATCTTGCCAAAGCGCGCTGCTAGAATCGGGAGATCATGAACACGCCCAATTCAGCACCGCCCGCGCCGCGGGCGGATCCCCGCATCCGTCCCGTGCCGGCCGTTACCCGCGCGGTGGCCATTCTGCGGCTTCTCGCGCGGGCCCGTCAGCCGATGAACGTCAAATCGATTTCCGACGAATTGCAGTTGGTGCCCAGCACCTGCCTGCATATCTTGCGGGCTCTGGTCGCGGAACGGCTGCTCAGCTTCGAGCCGGCCTCGAAGCGCTACAAGCTGGGTGCAGGCATCCTCGCGCTGGCGCGTGGCGTCATCGAAAATGACACCTTCGCGCAGGCCGCTCAGCCAATGCTCGATGAAATCGCCCGCAAATGGAAAGTGACGGCCATCGGCGTCGAGGTTCTCGACCTCGACCATATCATCGTCACTGCACTCGCCAACTCGCAGATGCCGTTCCGCCTGCATGTCGACATCGGCAGTCGATTTCCGGCGCTTATCAGCGCCAGCGGGCGGTTGGTAGGCGCCTTCGGCGGCCATTCAGTCGAAACCCTGCGAAAAACATTCGACACCTTGCGCTGGCAAAAGCCGCTGCGGTTCGAAGACTGGCTCGCTGAAGTGGAATTGGCCCGACAGAACGGCCATACGGCCGACATCGGAAACTACATAGGCGGTATCGCGATCCTGGCGGTGCCCATTCTCGACAACTACCAACGCATCACCCATACCATTGTCACCGCCAGCATTGTCGATCAGTTGTCATCGGAAGATACCGCCGCACTGACCGGCGAACTTAAAGAGCATGCACAGCGCTTGTCGCAGCAGCTTTTCTCATTGGAGTAACCCATGTCCGCACAGCCGGGGAACCGTACGCACGACTCACCAGAGGAATCCTTGGTAGCGCCATCGCCCTGGCGGGAACACCAGCCTAGCGGGCTCATGTCGACACTCGGCCCGTTCCTGAGCCGACGCGAAGCCGGCGGCTGGGCGTACGGCTTGCGCATCGATGAGCGTCACCTCAATCAGGCCGGCATCGTACACGGCGGCACCCTTACCGCACTCATGGATCAAGCGTTGAGCGCCATTGCCTGGCAGGAAGCCGGCAAGGTCGCATGCGTGACCGTACAGCTGAACATGAGCTTTTTGCAGGCGGCGCACAGCGAGCAGACCTTGGTGGCCCGCGGCACCGTGACCCATACCGCAGGTTCCATGTTGTTCATGGAAGGTTCGCTACACGCGGATGAAACCCTTGTGGCCACGGCGCAGGCCGTCATGAAGCGGCTCGCACCGCGCTGAGCCGACCGCACACGTAACCCCATGACGCCCCTTCCCTTCACCGAAAAAAAGCCCTATATTCCGTTTACGTAAACGTCATATAGTCAGCGGAGACATGGACATGAATATTCCCGGCCTCAATTTCGACCTCGGCGCCGACGTCGACATGCTGCGCGATGCCGTGCGCGAGTTCGCGCAGGCTGAAATCGCCCCACGCGCCGCAGAGATCGACGCCACCGACCAGTTTCCCATGGACCTCTGGCGCAAGCTGGGCGATCTCGGCGTTCTGGGCGTAACGGTGTCCGAAGAGTACGGGGGCGCCAATATGGGCTACCTGGCGCACATGGTGGCGATGGAAGAGATCTCGCGTGCCAGCGCATCGGTGGCCCTTTCCTATGGCGCGCATTCCAACCTGTGCGTCAACCAGATCCACCGCAACGGCACCGAAGAGCAGAAGCGTCGTTACCTTCCCGGCTTGATCAGCGGTGAGCAGGTCGGCGCGCTGGCCATGAGCGAACCGGGTGCCGGCTCAGACGTCGTGAGCATGAAGCTGCGCGCCGAGAAGAAGGGCGACCGCTATATCTTGAACGGCACCAAGATGTGGATCACGAACGGCCCGGACGCCGACACCCTCGTGGTCTACGCAAAAACTGACCCGGAAGCGCACCAGCGCGGTATCACCGCCTTCCTCATCGAGAAGAACTTCAAAGGATTCTCGGTCGCGCAGAAGCTCGACAAACTCGGCATGCGGGGCAGCCACACGGGTGAACTCGTGTTCCAAGATTGCGAAGTGCCTGAAGAAAACGTACTCGGCCAGGTGAACGGCGGGGTGAAGGTGCTCATGAGCGGGCTGGATTACGAGCGGGCCGTGCTGGCCGGCGGCCCCCTGGGCATC
>CAZPYF010000243.1:0-3253 GCA_964590015.1 uncultured Burkholderiaceae bacterium | reverse complement strand
CTGCGCCTGCCGCTGCCCAGGTGCAGGCGCCCCACGACCTCGCTGCTCGCCCCCAAGTGGACTTCGAGGTCCGGGCGCCGGGAGGGGCGCATCGCGGCCATCAGAATCCCTCCAATTCATCGGAGTGCCCGTGCGCGTCGCCTTCGCCGGTCGCTGTCTTCGAGAGAACCGCCGGGCGCTTCTTGCCAGACGAGGTGCGCACCCGTTGCGGCAACTGCTCCCGCACCAGTTCCATGCCGAGCGCATCGTTCTCCGGAGTCATCGCCCGGGCCAGGTCGTCGAGCCGCCCCAGCACGTGCAGCGCGCGCAAGAACGTGTGCAGCGCGGTGCCGGCATACCCATCCTCCATGCGCCTGACGGTGCTCAGGGAGGTGCCGATGCGCTGGGCCAGATCTTCCTGGCTCAGCCGGCGCATGCGCCGCGCCACCGAGATGTCTTGCCCCAGACGGCGCAGCGCGCGTGCGACGGGCTGTGGCATGGCCACCTGCGCGCCGGAGCGCTTTTGCTTTGGAGATGACATCGTTATAGATTCAAATATGAATTTATGCATGGAACAAACACTCATATTTGAACTCATGCCTGATATTCAGTCAACCGCGGCCAGGACCAGCAGGCCCTACAACAGACGTTGCCGCTCCATTGTCATCTTTGTAGGTCTGGCGACCGCACTGCACCATCGCGGGCTGACCCGATCTTTGCACGACAAAGCGCTGGGTACAGCATTCGATGGCTTCGCTTTGAATTCTGCAGAAAAAGTGCGCCGACGCCATCCCGGATTCGCATTCGGCCCCACGTCCGCGCTGTCTTCAATACTCATAAGATGGACTACTCCATTATGTTTTGGTGGAGTAGTTCATCCTAAAGATTCCTGAGGCGCGACCACATGGGGTTAGCCGGACGTTGACCGAAGTCGTCCAGCGCGTATGGCTTCAGGAACTTTGAAAATTACCGCATGAGGGTCTTAACCCTGTGCGGTTGAGGCGGTGTGATGCCCCGTGTCCGATGAGTGCCCTTCCTCCGTTTATGGGGAAGAGCCGTCCATACCAACCGGCGGTTGTATGGAGCGGGTGAAGGGAATCGAACCCTCGTATGCAGCTTGGGAAGCTGCCGTTCTACCATTGAACTACACCCGCAAAGGCTGAATATTATAGCGGCTGCGCTGACCCGGTACAATCACGGGCATGAAGAATCACCCCAATGCACCCAAGCGCGGCCACCTGCCTGAGAACGCGGCCGCGCCTGCGCCGCAGGCCAATAACGTGTCGGCGTCTGGCGACGCACCGCCCTCGGAAATCGCCTTGCCGACCGGTGATGATTTGCCGCCCGACTTCGTGCGCACGGCCAGCGAGCCGTCGGGGCGTACGCACATTCGCAGCTTCATCCACCGGCGTGCGCACATCACGCCCAGCCAGCGCGAGGCCATTGATCGATTAATGCCCCTCTGGGCGATTCCCTTCCAGCCGGGCGTGCTCGATTTCCAACAGGTGTTTGGCCGCCAGGCGCCCACCATTCTGGAAATCGGCTTCGGCATGGGCGAGACCACCGAGAAAATTGCGCTCGCACGGCCACAAGACAACTTCCTGGGCGTTGAAGTGTTCAATGCCGGGGTGGGCGCGATGCTCAAGCGCATCGACGAGTCGGGGCTTACGAATGTGCGGGTCATTCAGCACGACGCGGTGGAAGTGTTGAACCATATGATCGCACCCGATTCTTTGGCCGGCGTGCATATCTACTTCGCCGACCCATGGCCCAAGAAGCGCCATCACAAGCGCCGCCTGATTCAGCCGCCGTTCGTGAAGTTGCTGGCCAGCCGCATGCAGCCGGGCGCCTATATCCATCTGGCCACCGACTGGGAAAATTACGCCGAGCAGATGCTCGAGGTGTTGAACAACGAAGAAAGCCTGGAAAACACGGTGAGCGAAGGCTATGCGCCGCGCCCCGACTTCCGGCCGCTCACCAAATTCGAAGCCCGTGGCCTGCGACTGGGCCACGGTGTGTGGGATCTCATCTTCAAACGCAGGGCCTGAATGTACCCCGAGATACACCCCTACTCTCATGGCTACCTAAATACCGGCGACGGGCATCGCGTGTACTGGGAACTCTGCGGCAATCCGCAGGGCAAGCCCGCCATTTTTCTGCACGGCGGGCCTGGCGGCGGCTGCTCAGCCGCGCATCGGCGCTTGTTCGACCCCGCCAGCTACAACGTGCTGCTTTTCGATCAGCGCGGTTGCGGGCGCTCGTCGCCCCACGCCAGCCTCGAAAACAACACCACGGCTCACTTGCTTGCCGATATCGAACGCCTGCGCAGCGAAGTGCTGGAAGCGCCGCAAATGCTGGTCTTCGGCGGCTCCTGGGGTTCCACCTTGGGCTTGGCCTATGCCCAAGCTCACCCGGAGCGCGTCAGCGCACTGATACTCCGGGGCATCTTCACGGTACGGCAAGCCGAACTGCGCTGGTTCTACCAGGAAGGTGCCTCATGGCTCTTTCCCGACCATTGGGAACGCTATCTGGCACCCATACCGGAAGACGAGCGCCACGACCTCATCGCCGCGTATCACCGGCGGCTCACGGGCAACGACCGTCGGGTTCAGCTCGAAGCCGCCCATGCCTGGACCCAATGGGAGAGCCATACTATTACGCTGCTGCCTAACCGCGAGCATCAACAGTCGCATTCCGATGATGCGTCGGCCCTGGCCTTCGCGCGCATCGAGAATCACTATTTCGTGAACGGCGGATTCCTGGAAGAAGGCCAGTTGCTGCGCGATGCGCATCGGCTACGCGGCATACCGGGTGTGATTGTGCAAGGTCGCTACGACGCCTGCACCCCCATGCGCACCGCCTGGGAATTGCACCAGGCGTGGCCCGAGGCGGCCTTCCATGTGGTGGATGATGGTGGCCACGCGTTCGACGAACCGGGCATACTGGCACATCTGCTTGCCGCGACCGACCGCTTCCGCGATTGATTGACGGGCCAGTGCGCGGGGGCTGCGCCGAAGCGCCGCTCACTTCGTGACACACGCCCTCTTGAATACGGATGAAGACATGAATATCACTCTGAACGGCGAAAGCCGAACCATCAACGCCGACCTGACCGTTGCAGGCCTGATCGACCAGTTGGGCTACCAGGGAAAACGCATCGCCGTGGAACGCAACGGCGAAATAGTACCCCGCAGCGCCCACGACACCACCCCCTTAGCCGACGGCGACACCCTAGAAATAGTCGTAGCGGTGGGTGGAGGGTGAGCGGCATGCA
>CAZPYF010000242.1:0-3328 GCA_964590015.1 uncultured Burkholderiaceae bacterium | reverse complement strand
AGCAGAAAGATCGCCTCTAGCAGATCGCCTGCCGCCTGCTTGATTGCCAGCGCGGCCAGCTCCTCGTCGTAGAGCGACCCTTCGGCCATCACTCGGGACACGGCCAGCGGCATCTGTTGGCGGATCTGCGCGACCGACAGTTCGGGCACGGAACCATCGCCCCGCCTTTTGCGGGCCAGCAAGGCATGCGCGTTGTCGATCGCCTGCTCGCCCCCTTTTACGGCAACATACATTCAGAACACCTCTTGCATCACGTGTATGACTCGTGTGCTGCGGGGCACGCCCACAAATGAGTCGGCGGCAGTAATGAAAAAATCGAGCCCTTTCGGAAACCCGTGGGCGGCGCGTTGCGACCAGAAAGCCTCAGGCAACGGCAACCGCATGGCGCGGGTACCGTTGATACCCGGGCCCTGCCACGTTGTGGTTTGCCCGCCGTCGAGGTCGTCGAGCTGAAGCAGAACCGTGCACGACAAATCGGGATCACGATCGGTACCCGGGTTGAACGGCGACAGATCGATGGGTTCGTTGCCCGCGAGCAGCGCGAAGGCGGCCTGCTCTGGCGCCGACACGATGGGGCAGCCGCAATGGAAGACCAGGTTCGCAAGCAACTCCGGGGTGTCGAGCGCGGGGCTCAGCCACACCGGCGTGTCGCCGTCAAGCAGACACAGGCACAGGGCATAGGTGGCCGGGGAAAGGCGATCCATGGCGGGCGCGCCTTCAACGCGTTGCACGAGGCCGGGCTCCGACAGGGCCGCAAGCGCACGGCGGAATACCTGTTGTGCGTCGTGCACCGTGTCGGTGAATGCGGGTTTAAGCAAGGCGGCCTGACTCATTCGTCTTCTCCGCGAACCATGGTTACAAACTCCACTTTGGTGGCCGCGCTGGCCGCTTCCTTCGCCGCACGCCGAGCCTCTTGTTCGCGTTGCAACGGCTCGATGAGCGACGTCATCCAGTGCCCGTGCCGGTCGCCCTGCAGATGCGCATCGGCCAACGCCGCCAGCTCTGCGTGAAGGGTGCTGCGGCCGGCGACATAGCCGTGGCCGTGGCGGCCGTCGACCAACTGCACCACGCAGCGCGTGACCGTCATTTCACCCAGGTTGAAGGGCGTGCCGCAGGCGCCCGTGCGGCCCCGTACCATCACCATGCCGACTTCGGCCGGCCGTATGAAACGGTGCTCGGTTCGACGCAGATCGTCGCTATATTCTGTAAGGCGACTACCGGCGCCGGCCAGTACTTTCATCCATTGCTGGCGCCGTGCCAGCAAGGCATCGCCGGCCCCTTCCGAGACGCTATGGGTCAAGATGTTCTCCGATCAAATGAAATGCTTGCGCAGGCGCTGGGAAATGATGTCGATGCAGCTGACCGCAACGATGATGATGATCAGAATGGCGCAGGTCTGAGCCATCTGGAATCCGCGTATGGCTTCCCACAGCGTCACGCCTATACCGCCCGCCCCCACCATGCCCACGACCGTGGCCGAGCGCACATTCGATTCGAAGCGATACAACGCATATGAAATCCACAGCGGCAAGACCTGGGGAATCACGCCATAGATGATTTCCTGCAGGCTGCTGGATCCTGTCGCCCGTACGCCCTCGACCGGCCCGCCGTCGATGGCTTCAACGGCCTCTGCAAACAGCTTGGCCAATACACCGGTCGTGCCGACAAACAAGGCCATCACACCGGCGAAGGGCCCCAACCCTACCGCCACCACAAACAACATGGCGAACACCATTTCGTTGATCGAGCGGAAGGCGTCCATCACGCGCCGCACCGGCTGGCAAATCCACCACGGCGCCAGGTTCTCGGAACACAGGATGCCCAGCGGTATCGAGCAGACAATGGCCAGGGCGGTGCCCCATACGGCGATCTGCACGGTGACGATCATTTCGTTCAAATACAGGCGCCAGTGCCTGAAGTCGGGCGGAAAGAAATCGGCCAGGAAGACACGCATGTTGTCGGCGTCTCGCCATAGCATGGCCGGATTCATCTCCGCGCCACCCCACGACCATGCCAGAATCACGGCCAGTACAACCCAGCCCAGCCACGAGAAGGTCGAGCGTGGGGGAGCTGGGTAGGCCACAAGGCCTGAGACAGATGTCGTCATTGCACTAAACCGTCTTTAAGGGGAGTCACGCCGTAGCGCCTACTGCGCACTGGCCACCTTCTTCTCGAGTGCGGCCAGGCGCTGGGCGAGCTTCTCGAGATCGGCGTCGATGCTTGCGAGCTTGGCTTTCTTTTCGCTGTCGCTCAGCGTGGAATCCGCCGCTACTTGGCTACGAGTCTTGAACAACTCCAACTGGCGAATCGGCAGCAGTTGGTCGTCGCTGGAGACGCGGAACTTGCCCCACTGCAGGCCTTCAAGCACAGCCATTTCCTGCTCGTTCGCACCGAACTCGGAGAAGAAGGCGTGGATCTTCGTCTTCGTGGCGTCCGGCAGGTTCTTGCGCCAGACAATAGGGTCTGAAGGAATCAGTGGCGACTTCCAAATCACTTTGAGCTCTTTCGCCTTCTCAGGGTTCGTGATTTCCAGCCGCTCGAAGCCCTCGGTATTGAAGGTGGCAACGTCAACTTGCTTGTTGGCCACACTCAGCGCATTGACTTCATGGCTGGCGTTCAGCGTGCGCTTGAAGATTTCCTTGGGCTCGACATTGTTCTGAGCGAACACGTAGTAGCTCGGCACCAGGAAGCCCGACGTGGAGTTGGGGTCGCCATTGCCGAATGTGAGCTCTTTGGCGTTCTTGAGCATGTCTTCGACCGAGGTGAGTGGGCTGTCTTTGTGCGCGATCAGCAGGCTCCAGTAACCCGGCTTCCCGTCGGCGGCCACCGTCTGCATGAAGACCTCGCCACCGGCGCGGTCTACCGCTTCCATGGCCGACTTGTTGCCGTACCAGGCCACGTCGACCTTGTCGAAACGCATGCCCTGAATGATGCCGGCATAGTCGGGCGCAAAAAACGCCTTGATTTCCATACCTGTCTTTTCGCTCATGGCCGCCAGGAAGGGCTCCCATTGCTCTTTCAGGTTTTGCGACGACTCCGTTGAAATGATTCCGAAGTTCAGTTCCTTAAGCTCGTTGGCCTGAGCGGCACCGGCCCAGGTAAGGCCCACAATTGCCGTGCTCAGGGCAATCCTGCGTATGCGTTTGAACATGATCAACACTCCTAGTGGTCTTTGCCCAGCTTGTCTAGACAATGTGTATGACAGAGAGAACCCGTTCCGGCCGATGCGGATCAGGCGGCAGCCAACAAATCGGCGGCGAGCCGACGCGGCCGGTGGGCGGATTCGGGAAACAGTAAAGTGGTGTCGAGGTCGCCGTCGTCCAGGTCG
>CAZPYF010000241.1:0-3334 GCA_964590015.1 uncultured Burkholderiaceae bacterium | reverse complement strand
CCAGTGAAGACATCCTTGAACTGCACCATGCCGGAATTCGTGAAGAGCAACGTAGGGTCGTTGCCAGGCACAAGTGACGACGAAGCAACGATCTGGTGCCCTTTCGACTCGAAAAAGGAAAGGAACTTCTGGCGTATTTCAGAGGTCTTCATTTGCAGCACGATGCTCAATTCATGGGTAGCCCATCATTATACGCATCACCCTACACACAAGTAAGCCTGCTGCTTGCCGTTTGCGTCGAGGTATTCGCCAAACTCAAGAATAAGTACCGCGGCGGCAAACGGTGGGCACGAACACTGGTTGGTGAGCGGGTTTGCCGTTGGAGCCCCGTCGGGAGTCTGGCACCCGAACCTGGAGTTGTACCCATAACCCCCGCCCGAGCGACCCGCAGACCGCCATCGGCTCGAGCGGCAGACCATCAACCCGCCCATCTGATCGTGAGCGACGGCGAATTCGGGTTCACAGGCGGTATCAAGGCTGGATTGCGCCCCGATCACTAACTGGCCCGCCGCCGATAAATCGCCCTGGAAGTCGGGATCTCTGGGGTCGCGCACACGCAGGTAGTTCCATAGCGCTAGATGTTCCGCAGTGACCGCCATGCCGACCGTACCCACCGGCAGCTGTGTGCCGTCGGGCAACATGCTGTCGAAAGCGAACGATGCACCACGAATACGGGTCGGATCGTTGCCATGTACGGCTGCGCCATGGCCTCTGGCCGCCAAGAGCCATTGAGCCAACATGGCTTCCCGAGGCTCATTGCGGGCATCGTCGTACAGCGGGCGCCGGCCGTGAACCAAGGCCTCGACGATACAGCCATTGCCTGGGCAGCTTCCGCCGCGCCAAACATCGATCCGGGCCGATCCGGTCAGCCGGGTGGATTCCGGAATGCCCGAAGACAGGAAGCCGGCCTGAACCAGTTCACGAATCGTAGGTGCCGCCCAGTCGGTAAAGCCCTCCAGAACAATATCGCCGGGGCCGAACGCCGTTTGAATGGCCGGGCCATGGTGCTTGATGTAGGCGATGACCGCCTTGTGCACGGATTCCATCCACACGGCGGCCGCTTGAGCCTGCGCGTCGTTGTAGCGATTCATGAAGGTGTGCGCGCCCCACGCCGCAAGCAGAGTGGTGAGCAACAGGGCCAGCGCAAGCTCAAGCAGCGCGTAGCCCTGCTGCGAGTGCCGTTGCACGCCACGAACCATGGCTTTAGCTCGCCGTGAACACGAAAGTATTGCCGTCGCCCTGACCGCAGCGTGATTCGGTGTCCAACGCGCTGTAAGCGGTATCGGCGTCCTTAATCACGGCCGCCGCACCTCCTCCCGATGTCAATGTGATCGTGTCGGCGACCCGCTGCATCACCGAGGCAATGGACGGGCAGGCGGCATGGTTGACGTTAGAAAGCGTGATGGTGAACGCAGCGCCGGCTTCTGCTGCCGCAATGCTCACTTGGCCGGCCGCGCCGAGCCCGTGGCGCACGGTGGGTGCAAGCTGAGTACCGCCAATAGAGAAGATGCTGGAGTCGCGCACCATGTTCGCAAGATTGGTATTGCCAATGCCCTCGTAGGGCGTTGACGACGCGCTCGACGCATTCACCTTAGTGTGCAGAACGAATCGCGCAAGCTCTTCGCCTACCTTGGGCACCTTGCTCTCGATCACGTACGTGCTGACCGCTGGGATTGCGATGATCGCCAGCAGCAGCACAATAGCCATCACAATGGACACTTCCACCAATGAGAATCCCGCCTGTCTGCGGCGGTGCCGCACGTTGATCTCGGCGCCACTTGGGCGCACGGCCGGAAACGGTACTGTGAGCAACTCCATTGCAGACTCCTTTGGGGTGATTGAATCAGACGACCCGGGAAATGGCGGGCCACGGTTTATTGACTTGCATGGAATAAGGTGAGCGCGCGACGCAGGTCGTCGATGGCGGCGTAATGCCATAGCGCGATTAGAAGTGCGCCGGACACGGCCGCCAGCAACAGGCACCATCGCATCACGCGGGCCTGGCGAGCGACTGTGACCAGAACATGGCGCTCCACCCAGTCGCTGCAGCAGCGAAGGCCTTCAACGAGGCCGCGTGCGGCAATCATGTCGTCGAGGAACCAAAGTTGCGGGGGGTCAAGTAAGCCGGTGTCGAATATGGCTGCCCCGGCGCGGCCCGCATCAACATGCCCCACCATGGCCAACACATGGCCCGACATCCACGGTGAAACGCCGGTGAGCTGAAGCGATAATGCAATGCGCAAGCGTGTGGTGCCGTGCTCGTCGCGCCCAAGGGCCACAGCCAACAAGGTCAGAAACCGCAGCGCCTGAACCTGGCGATAGACTCGCCATGGCCCCAGCGCATCGAGTGACCGCCGTAGACGGCCGGAATAACGGCCCATCGTCGCGATGATTGCGGCCGGGAACAGGAGCACCGCACACGCCACCGCAGGCCACGCCCGCGCGGCGACATCGGCGAACTCAAAAAGCGATCGAGCCGCAGCGCCGTAATATTCCGAGGGAATCGCGGCGAACGTATCACGCAGCCGTGGCACGGTGAACTCCGGCACAGCCAGCAGCATGGCGGCCAGTACGACGAGTGCGAGCACGGCAGTAAGAAGCGACGCCACCAGGATCGCACGCGCCGACTCCAGAACCCCCAGCACTCGGGACATTTCGCCCAGGGCCGCGACTAGCGTGACGTTGCCGCGCAGTTGAGCGCTGCGCAATACTGCGAGCTCCGCCGATGGCAGGACGCCGTACCACGTGCCGTACAGATCACCGCCGGCGGCCTGAAAAAGATCGACCCAGCGGCGTGATAGCCGCCCCCTCGGCGAACCCGGGCCATAACGCTGCGCATCAGATGCGAAGATCTGCTTGAGCGTGCGAGCGCCTCGCGTACCTTCGAGTAAGGCGGCAAGATAGTCGTAGTACCGCCGCCGATCACGCCGAAATTGCCACGCATCGAACGAAAAGAGAAGACGAGCCCGCAGTGACGCCCAGGCCATGCCACGGCTTCTGCTGCGACGACGGCGGCGCCGAAGGGCAAGACGCTGGTTCATGCTCGGCTGCTCCTGACCCGTGCACGACTTAGCCGTACGGGTTCAGAGCGCTCCGCCCCGTTCGGCGATGTTCCCGATAGATGCTGCACGCGCAGTTCGGTGGCAAACGAGTGAAAGCGCGCCTCAATGTCGCCTGGATCGAAGACACCCTCGTATGCAGCCGACATGGCGCTAGCCATGGCCGAGCGCAGCGGCACGGGGAACGCGCCTTGGCCATGCCGCCTCACCCATTCAAACCACTCTGGATGCAGTCGTGGCTCAAGCATCTCGGCCGCCACGGAGCGCCCGTCATA
>CAZPYF010000240.1:0-3342 GCA_964590015.1 uncultured Burkholderiaceae bacterium | reverse complement strand
CCCGCTGGCTGATCCCTACGCTTATGACCATATTGCGGCCTTGTCGCCGTACGATAACGTGAGCGCAGCCGATTATCCGCCCGTGCTCTGTACTGCCGGCTTGAAAGACGATCGGGTGCCGTATTGGGAACCGGCAAAGCTCCTGGCCAATATTCGGCGGTACTCCACTAGCGGAAACCCGGCCGTGCTGCTCCTGAACCCCGACAGCGGCCATCAGGAAAGTGATGACCTCGATACGCAGTACAGGCAGGCGGCGCTACTGTGGGCCTTTGCGTGGCGCTGCGTAACGGCGAACCGTGGCTTCTAACTGGGCCCGTGTGTGAACGAAGAGCCTGATTGCGCAATATGCCGAAACGGCGAGGGCCGGGCCGGCGGTCACAGTAATGGCGCTAACAAGATCGCCATCGAACACGCGGTCTGAAAGGGTTCCGGCCAATAAGGGGCCGGCGGCTCCGAAGACCGAGACCACGAAGCTCCAGATGGCGAAGCTGCGCGCTCGCAATAGGGGCGGAGTGAGGTCCTGGAGCATTGTGGGCACCAGCGCATTGGCGGTGTTCGTGATGAACAGTGTGACCGCCACCACAGCAAGCGCCTGATCGAAGCGCCCGACCGTGGCGAGCAGTACCAATATGGGCGTCGCCGCCACTGTACAGGTGGCCATGATCAAGGGGCGATCGGCGCGACCGAAGCGGGGTGCCAACAGCCGGTCAAGCACTCCGGCCAGCGGCAGACATCCCATGGCGCTGACCAATACGATGATGCCCATGGCGTTGCCGATATCACCAGGTTCGGCACCAAATCGACGCTCGAGTGCGAGCGAAATCAGGTGATTAATGGCTTGAACACCAACCACCATACAGCCTGCCGCACCCGCGAATAGGCACAGTGCGCGGCGTCGCTCGCGCAGAAAAGCTTTGAGCGTTTGAGTGGCGGCGTCGGTGTATTTGCCGGTATGGCGGGGTGGGTTGGTCGTTAACGGGCCCAACAGCATTAAGGGCAGCCCGGCCAATGACAGCAATAAAAAGGCGTTACGCCATGGCGCGATAGGCAGTGGTGACCACTCAGCAGCCAGGGCGAGAAGGTTCCCGGCGAAATAGAAGCCGCCGCTGGCCCCGGCAGCCACCAACGCGGCGAATCCGAGATTGGCTGCGACCCGATGCCGTTCGGGCGCCAGATCGGGAATCATGGAGTACACCAGCGGCACCATCGCGAACTCGGTGATGCCCGCTGCGGAGCGGCCGATGAAGAACAATGGAAAATTGGGCGCCAGCGCGCTAAGCACCATCATCGCCGTGGAGGCCACGATGAGGCATAACAGCACGCGCTTGCGTGAAAAGCGATCGGCAAACCGTGCCAGGGGTATCGCCAAGGCGCTGCCGACCAGCACACCGGCCAGGCCCTGCAGGGCACCCAGAGCCGTATCACCCACGCCGAATGTGCCCTGAATGGCGGAAAGCGATATGGCTTGCAAGCCCATATCGCTCATCTGTACGCCGGCGGTGATGCCCAGGAAAATGACCGTAAACAGCCCGCGCGTCGTCCAGCTCGTCGGCGCGTGCTGCGCGGCCTCAGCGCTTACGGTCATTTACCACAGTGATATTTACCACTGATATTGCAGTTGCAGGTCGACTGTTCTGCCGTTGCCGTAGTAGCAGTAGAAGTCGCAAGACGCCACATAGGTCTTGTCAGTGAGGTTACGGGCATTCAGTTGCAAGGCCCAGTTTGAATTCACCTGATAGCGCATCATCATGTCGAACAGGGTGAAGCTCGAGACCTCTTCGCCCGGGTAATACCGCTCATCGACGGTAGAGCCGTTGTAGCGCGCACCGGCGGCCACGGTGAGCTGCCCCGCGTTGGGCAGTGCGAAGCGGTGGCTCAGCCACAAAGAGGCTTGGTGCTTGGGAATGAGCGGCGTACGCACGCTCTGCCCCGGCGCGATGTCTTGCTTTGAGTCATTGTGCGTGTACGACAGCTTCATGGCCGTGTTAGCGGTGAGATTGATGTCGCCCTGAATCTCGAAGCCCTGGTTTTCGCGCTTTCCACTCTGCGTCTGAATGTTCGTGGAATCGGCAATTAGCGCATTCTTTTCTTCGATGTCGAAGTAGGCCACGGTGATCGTTCCGTCGAGCCAGGTCGGCTCGAGCTTCACGCCCACTTCGGTTTGTTTCGCTTCATAAGGCTGGTATGTATTGCCATAGCCGTCGACGCCGGCTACCGGCTTGAACGATTCCGAATAGCCGATGTAAGGCGATACGCCATAGTCGCTGATGTACATGGCGCCCACGTTGATGCTGTTGTGATCCACGTCGTAGCTGGTGTCGCCGCCATTGATGTTGCCGGAGCTCTTTGCGCGATCATGACGTATACCGGCATTGAAGTTCCAGCGTTCGCCGACCTGCATTTGTGCCGACGCGTACACACCCAGCTGTTTAGTATTCAGCTCATAGGGGGTGGCCGTGACATCGAAGGGGGCACCGTACACGGGTTGGAACATATCGAGATTCGGGGCCAGGCCAAAGCCATTGTTCAGGCCCGAGGTATCTGACTTCATGTAATCGAAGCCCACCACGGGCCGCAGTTCGATGTGTTCGCCCAGACTGAGCTTGCCGGTGAGCCGGTTGTCGATATAGTGGTTGCGGGTGGTGCCGTCGGTATAGGTATAGCCGCGCATTAGCTCGCGATCACCGTCTGAGCCATAGGCGAACACGTTCTGCTGGTCGACGCTGAGCCGCGAGAACTTGTAGTTCTGTGTGAACGTTAAATTGTCGGAAAACTTATGGCTGAAGAGCCAGCCGGCGCTAAGCTGCGTGCGCTTCAGATGGTCGAAATCCGGCTCGCCGGCGTTCATGCGCCGATCGATCATGCCATACGGCGTGTCGATAATGGTGCCGTAGGCCGGCAAAAAGCCGTTGGTGGGCGTGCCGTCTTCCCGTTGCACGCTCGTAAGCAAAGTGAGCGAGGTTCGGTCACCAAACTCGAATGTGGCGCTAGGCGCCAGATAGAAGCTCTCCATGTCGGTGTGCCGCTGCATGCCGTCTTCTCGGCGCGCCTGCGCCACGATGCGGTAGTAGGCGGTGCCGGCGTCGTTCGCAATGCCGTTGTAGTCGAGCCCTACACCGAGCCGACCCCGATGGCCGGCCTCGGCTTGCATCAGCAACGCTTCTTCTTTGCGCGGCCGTTTGGTCACCAGGTTCACCACGCCGCCCGCTTCCGAGGCGCCGAACACGAGTGAATTCGGGCCCTTCAGTACTTCAACCGCTTCCACGCCAAACAATTCGGGCTTCCAGACGAAATAGCCGTTGGGCGTGGTGGGCGTGCCGTCGAGCGAGATCGAGGCGTCGA
>CAZPYF010000239.1:0-3451 GCA_964590015.1 uncultured Burkholderiaceae bacterium | reverse complement strand
CTGGCATCAACATTCCGCCGCATCAACACGCCGAAATCGGACTTACCGCGATCTTCGGGGTCGGTCGTACCCGCGCGCGCAAGATCTGCGAAGCAGCCGGTATCGAATATTCCAAGAAAGTGAAAGACCTCACCGACGCCGAACTTGAGCGCATTCGCGAGCAAGTCGGCACCTTCACAGTAGAAGGCGATCTTCGCCGTGAAGTGCAACTGTCGGTCAAGCGCCTGATCGATCTGGGAACGTATCGCGGCATGCGTCACCGTCGCGGCCTGCCCGTGCGTGGTCAGCGGACTCGCACCAACGCTCGCACCCGCAAGGGACCGCGTCGCGCTGCTGCTTCCCTGAAGAAATAATCAAGGATAGACGATGGCAAAAGCATCCTCCGGCGGCGCATCGCGCGCACGCAAAAAAGTCAAGAAGAGCGTTTCCGACGGCATTGCGCACGTCCACGCTTCTTTCAACAACACGATCATCACCATCACCGACCGTCAGGGCAACACCCTGTCGTGGGCGACCGCCGGCGGTGCTGGGTTCAAGGGCTCGCGTAAGTCCACGCCGTTCGCTGCACAGGTTGCAGCCGAGCAAGCCGGGCGCACAGCCATGGAATACGGTATCAAGACGCTCGACGTGCTCGTCAAGGGCCCCGGCCCCGGCCGCGAATCCTCGATTCGTTCTTTGAACGCATTGGGCATCAAGATCACAAGCATTTCCGACGTTACGCCGGTGCCGCACAACGGCTGCCGTCCGCCTAAGCGTCGTCGCATTTAAGGGGAAGCATCTTGGCACGTTATATTGGACCTAAGTGCAAGCTCTCGCGTCGCGAGGGTACCGATCTGTTCCTGAAGAGCGCCCGCCGCTCCATCGACTCGAAGTGCAAATTCGAATCGAAGCCGGGCCAACATGGCCGCACTTCAGGCGCGCGTACTTCCGACTTCGGTCTGCAGCTGCGCGAGAAGCAGAAACTCAAGCGCATGTACGGCGTACTCGAGAAGCAATTCCGCAAGTACTTCGTCGAAGCCGAGCGCCGTCGTGGCAACACCGGCGAAACGCTGATTCAATTGCTTGAGTCGCGTCTCGACAACGTGGTGTACCGCATGGGGTTTGGCTCCACGCGCGCAGAAGCCCGTCAGTTGGTAAACCACCGCGGTATCGAAGTGAACGGCCACACCGCCGACATCGCTTCCATGCTGCTGAAGGCCGGCGACGTCGTTTCGGTTCGCGAGAAGGCCAAGGGCCAGCTGCGCATCAAGGAATCCCTTGATCTGGCAAGCGGCCAGGGTCTGCCACAGTGGGTTGAAGTCGACACGACCAAGCTCGTGGGCACCTTCAAGCAGGCTCCCGATCGCGCTGATGTCGCCCGCGACGTCAACGAATCGATGGTTGTCGAACTTTATTCGCGTTAAGCCTGAAAGTGATGTCGGCCTTCTTGCTGTTAGGAAGGCCGCATCCTTTTTTGCTCTCCCGGCCCCTCGCCGCTTGTGGCGCTGCGGGCCTTGCCGAATGTCAGCCTTATCGGTGTAACGAGCCGAGGGTATTGATAAAGGAATAAACATGTCTCAGGGTTTTCTCAAGCCACGCTCCATCGAAGTCGAACCGGTTAGCCGCAACCACGCCAAAGTCGTGATGGAACCGTTCGAACGCGGTTACGGGCATACGCTGGGCAACGCGTTGCGCCGCATTCTTCTGTCTTCCATGACAGGCTATGCGCCGACCGAAGTCCAGATCACCGGCGTGGTGCACGAATACTCGACATTGCCGGGCGTGCGTGAAGACGTCGTCGACATCTTGTTGAACCTCAAGGGTGTGGTGTTCAAGCTGCATAACCGCGAGGAAGTCACGCTTACGCTGCGTCGTCAAGGTACTGGCATTGTCACCGCTGCCGACATCGATCTGCCGCACGACGTTGAAATCGTGAACCCCGATCACGTCATCGCCACGCTTACCGAAGCCGGCAAGCTGGAAATGCAGATCAAGGTTGAGCAGGGCCGTGGCTATGTGCCGGGCAACGTTCGCGCGTTGGCTGATGATCGCGCCCACACCATTGGCCGCATCATTCTCGACGCTTCGTACAGCCCCGTTCGCCGCGTCAGCTATGCCGTGGAAAGCGCGCGTGTTGAACAGCGTACCGACCTCGACAAGCTGGTGCTCGATATCGAAACCGACGGCGTGATTTCGCCCGAGGAAGCGGTGCGTCAGGCAGCGCGTATTCTGATGGATCAGCTCTCGGTGTTTGCCGCCCTCGAAGGTGCCGACGAAACGTACGAGACACCCACCGGCGCCAAGCCGCAAATCGATCCGGTGCTGCTGCGCCCGGTCGACGACCTTGAGCTCACGGTGCGTTCGGCCAACTGCCTGAAGGCCGAAAACATCTACTACATCGGTGATCTGATTCAGCGCACCGAGAACGAGCTGCTCAAGACCCCGAACCTGGGTCGTAAGTCGCTCAACGAGATCAAGGAAGTGCTGGCTGCACGTGGCCTGACCTTGGGCATGAAGCTCGAGAACTGGCCGCCTCTGGGCCTCGAGCGCCCGTAAGTCGCTCTGCTGTATCACGCAGGCTGCGGCAGCGTTTTACGCCGCGGCCTGTGATAGAATTTCACCCTTTTCGTTTTAGCCAATCGGCCCGCAGCATTCGCTGATAGAAGAGCCGGCAACCGGCGGGCAACCGCCTTAAAGATTCAAAGGAACACATCATGCGTCACCGTAGCGGTCTCCGCAAACTTAACCGTACCAGCAGCCATCGTCTTGCCATGTTCCGCAACATGGCCGTATCGCTGCTCACGCACGAAGCCATCAAGACAACGCTGCCCAAAGCCAAAGAGCTGCGCCGCGTCGTCGAGCCGCTCATCACGCTGGGCAAAGAGCCCACGCTGGCCAACCGCCGTCTGGCATTCGCCCGCCTGCGCGATCGCGACGCCGTCACGAAGCTGTTCAATGAAATCGGCCCGCGCTACCAGGCACGTAACGGTGGTTACACCCGTGTGCTGAAGATGGGTTTCCGTCAAGGCGACAACGCGCCCATGGCGTACATGGAGCTGGTCGATCGCCCAGAAGAGGAAGAAGCAGCAGAATAACTGCTGCCATTCCCGGCCGGGGGGCGGCATCGCCCCCATGGTCTTGACTCGGCGCGCATTGTCGCCGGTCTCGAAAGAAGCCTGCATGGGAAACCAAGCAGGCTTTTTTGATTTTTTTGCTTCGTGAGCCGCAACTCCATCAACGCGCCGGTGCCCGGTCGGTATCCCGGGCGCCTTACCGCGCCGAGCCCGCTAAAATGGTTCGGTGAAGAGCCCAAATTCCCATCAAGCCCCCAACGAGCACACCATGATCCCTGATCTTCTTCTTGAGTCCGCAGGCGAGCCCGAACAAGTCGTCGTCGTGCTCAGCAATGCACCCGATGTTCAGCTGGCAAAGCGCATTGCCCACATGCTGGTCGAAGAGCACTTGGCCGCGT